>JALRLM010000579.1 GCA_023254435.1 Hydrocarboniphaga sp. | reverse complement strand
GCATTCGGCTCATGGGCGACCAGCCGGCCGGGCCGGGTTCATTGACCGTCGCCAGCCATTCGGCGGCGTAGGCCTTCCGGGATGGGTTGATCGGCCAGGTTTGTCCTGCTGCGAGGCATTCCCGCCGCAAGCCGACCCATTGCGAGAGCCAGAGGTAGCTGAGCGGCAGCCGGGCCTGCCGGACGCGCCAGAGCCGATCCGGGTTGTCGCGGGCTGCGTCCTCCGCTTGCTGCCAGAGACGCTCTGCGGCGGCGACGTTCAAGAAGTACCTGTAAGAACGCGCGAATGGCGTATAGGAGTAACCTCCTTGCGGTCGTGGCCGTGATCGCTTTTCAGCGGCGCCTGCTTCGCCCCGGCCATGGCAGTTCTCCCGTCAGTTCAGCCAAGCCTCCATCGTCTTCGACACGTGCGCCGAAGCGGTTCACCTCAACCTCCGGCAAATCGTCGCTGTCGAACCATAGCAAGGAGATGGTGGTATCGGTGCGCTGGTAATGTCTTGAAAGTTCCCAGAGGTCAAGGCCCTTTTCCCAGTTGTCGAACCAGACGTCCTGTGAAACTTCCCCCGTATCAGTGGAGCTATTCCCTGAAGAGCGGATTCGGTGAGCCACGGAGCCTGCTGGAATGACCGACCTGGGAGGTATCCAGGCCCCAGCTTGCCGCAAGGCCGTTGAGCGTGCGGCATACCGCACCGCACCGCGCTCCATGGTGACGAATGCGCACGGCATGTCACTAAGACTGGCAAACCTTGACGCCGCTGCAGGGAATGATGTGCCGAACAAGTCGGCCATGTGTTGGATGAGATCCAGGGAGGGCTCTTCCTTGGGAACAGCGGAGAGCCATTGCTGATAGGGCATCAGCAGTTCAGCGGCAAACGTGTCGCAGGCGATCTCGTTCGGATGTCGCTTTGCATAGGACCATGACGGCACCTCGTCGTGACTTGATTCCAAGCCGAGCACGATATGAGCTATTTCGTGGCAGACAGTGAAGCGCTGGCGCTCTTCGGTTTCCAGCGAATTCACCGTGATGATGTGCTTCCCGTTCGGCTTGGTAACGGTATAGCCGGACTCTCCATCGCCAAGCTCATCCTTCTTGACCTTGGCGTTAGCCGCGGTCACATACGGGGACAGTTCTTCTCGGATGTTCGAAACATCGACTCTCGCGACAAACGCGCGCGCTCTCTGCCTGACATCCGCCTCGTCCATGTTCAGTCGTCCTCGTCGTCGTCGTCGAAGGCCTTCTTGATTCGGGCGATGAGCGTCGCGGGATCAGGCCTTGCATTTCCCCGATGCCTGACTCCAGCCGCGGCCGAAAAAACATCGATGCTGATCGAGGGATCTTGTAGCACGAATTCAACAAGGCTTGGATCAGCATCTGCGTGGTCAACCAGCCACATCACGAGTGCGGCATCTCTTTCCCCCGGCTTGAGAATCTTCAATAGCTTCTCAACCAAGTCTTGGGATGGGTTTGTCTTCTCGCCTGTTTCGAGACGGTGGACATAAGCATGATCAACTGACGATAGCTGGCCGATCTCACGCAGGGAAAGGGTTCTGCGTTCGCGTAGCGTCTTGAGGGCGACGCCTAGGCCTGTTTGCGGCATGAGTTCTGATCCTTGCGGTTGCGGGAAGAAGGGCCAAGCCCTCTGTTGCCCCTCCACGTCCGGTTGATGCTCAGAGGTGCACGCCGCACGCAAGTTGCACCGGCGCACCCGCTCTGATACATTGTTGTCCAGCCAGACAACAGATGTAGGTTTTACGCCTGCTCCAGGTTGGATTGGCTCGGCCTTCCTGTTGTCTGCGTGAGCAACGAATTGTGCTACAGCGGGCGGCCGTTGACAACCTAGCCGAGCGGCTGGGACTTCGATAGTTCCACTGTAGGAGAGTCATCATGGCAGGCAAGAATCAGCATGTTGTTCCTCATCAGGACGGTTGGGCCGTGAAGGGAGCCGGCAATCAGCGGGCGACCTCCGTGCACGACACGCAGCAACAGGCCATTGACGCAGCGAGGGATATCGCACGCAACCAGCAATCCGAACTCGTCATCCATCGTCCGGATGGCCGTATCCGTGACAAGGACAGCCACGGCAACGACTCCTTCCCGCCGAAGGGCTGAAGTGCCATGACGGGCATCCCTACCTACCATGTGCTCGCCCTGTCAGGGGGCGGTTATCGCGGCCTGTACACCGCCACGGTTCTCGCCGAACTCGAAACCGTGCTGGGCCGTCCGATCGCTTCGCACTTTGATCTGATTTGCGGCACATCGGCAGGAGGGATGCTGGCTTTGGGGCTGGCTGCGGAAATTCCGGCCTACGAACTCAAGGCACTGTTTGAAGAACAGGGCAGCCGCATCTTTGGCTGCCGCAGCCTGCCGCGGCGGCTTCTGGGATTCTGGCTGACTGCAAAGCATGACTCAGCGGGATTGAAAGAGGTACTGACCGAGCGCTTCCAAGGGACCACGATAGGCGACCTGAAGCATCGTGTTCTTGTGCCGGCAGTCAACTACTCGACGGGACGCGGGCAGTTCTTCAAGACACCGCACCATCCGTCCTTTGAGCTGGATCACCGCATGAAGGTCGTTGATGTGGCGTTGGCGACAGCCGCCGCGCCCGTCTACTTTCCTCTGGCGCGCAACGACCGCGGTGTTTTCGCGGATGGGGGGCTGGTGGGCAACGCCCCGGGCCTGTTCGGGTTGCACGAAGTCAAGACGTTCCTGGCGCCGAAGCAGGATGCGCTGGTTCGGGTCCTCGCCATCGGCACGATGACCATCGGTGCGACCGTTCGTGGCGGCGCCAGCCTCGACCGCGGATTCGGCAAGTGGCGCGGGGGACTCTTCGATCTCGTGATCTCCGCCCAGGAGTCGTCGGTGGACTACATGCTGCGGCAGGCGTTGGGCAACAACTACTTCCAGATCGACGACAAGGCGACGCCGGATCAAAGCAAGGACGTGAAGGCGCTGGATCGGGTTTCCATTGGCGCCACGAATACGCTCAAGGATCGCGGCAACCACGCGGCGCAGCGTGCGCTCGGCGATCCTCTTTTCCAACCATTTCGAGCGCACCAGGCCGGCGCTCCCATCTTCTATCACGGCCCCAACAAGAATGTTCCGGAGGCCGCATGCTGAACTTGAGCCCACTCTTCTTCACCACCCTTGATGACGAATCCTGCATGCACGACGAGCTGGATCTGACGCCTGGGCAGCGAGCCTGGATCGCCAGCGCACGCACTGACGTCAGGGACTGCCTGCGCACAGGCATCCCCCGCGTGCTTAGGGCAAACGGATACACGGAAGACGTGCCGCAGCCGCGCTTCTTCACGCAAGGGTCGTGGGCATACAAGACGCTGAACGCCCCGGCACAACACCCTCAGCAGGCGGATGTCGATGATGGCTGCTATCTGCCAATGAGTTTCGTCTCGCAGACGAAGCGTCCCAGCACTGCGGCGACGGTGTTCTTTGCCGCTGCGGAAGAAGCATTGAAGCCGCTGGTCGAGGAAAGGCGGTGGAAGCTTGTCACCGACAAGCCGACCTGCATCCGCATCGTCATTGCTGCGTATGCTCACATTGATATTCCTCTGTACGCCATTCCCGACGAGGAATTTGTCACGCTCGCAAAGGCTTCGATGGAGCGATATGGCTACGACTCGCTGACGGAAGCGGTGAACATGGCAGAGCGCGATGCCTGGACCGCGCTGCCGGCTGACAAGGTTCTCCTGGCCCATCGTGAATGCAACTGGATGTCCTCTGACCCGAGGCCCGTGAAGGAATGGTTCCTGGGCGAAGTGGAAGCCAAGGGGGAGCAGTTCCGCCGCGTGGTTCGTTACTTGAAGGCGTTCCGCGATTGGAAGTGGTCCAGCGGAGGACCTGCCTCGATCCTGTTGATGGCCGCCGCGGCCCCGCTCTTTGAGAAACGCGATAGGCGCGACGACCTCGCTTTGCTGGATGTCGTCGCGGCACTGCCGGCCAGGTTGCGGGCGGGTGTGAACAACCCCGTGGATGAGTCTGAGTCGCTCACAGAGCGACTTGGCAAAGCGGGTGTCGAAGAAGCGGCAAAGGCATTCGAAGAGTTTGAGAAGGTGCTGCGCGGAGCCACCGACGCCGGCAGCCCTTCACAGGCCTGCATTTGGATGCAGGGCGAATTCGGCCCGCGCTTTCCGAACGAGCCGGATCGGGTCAAGGTGGTATCCGTTGCCGCCACCATTGCCGCAGCTCCCGCCACCGCCGGCCCGAGCGAACTTGTCGGGCGAACAAAGGCTGGATGAGCAGCGCCGCAGCGGTCGCAGACGTGATCGAGGCCTTCAAGCAGCGAGGCTTCGAGTTTGTCGGCAAGACGGATGACGGCTGGTTTAGGCTGCACGGGCGGTTGACACCGCCCCAAGCGGACAAGGGTTGCCCGTGCGAAGTCCAGCTCGACCCCACGTTCTTCGACTTGCCTCGCATCCGGCTGCTGGAAATCCCTCCTGAGCTGCCCGCAGCGGTTCCTCATCTTGGCGCAGATGGCGGGCTTTGCTATCTCGCCAAGGGCACCGTCGTTCTGGACATCTACGATCCTGTCGGACAGTCGCTGGCGTGCCTGCAACGCGCGGCCGTCGTGTTCGGGCAGATCATGCAGGGGGAGATGATCGAAGACCTCGCGGAAGAGTTCTTCGCCTATTGGCACGGCTGGCATTGTTTCGTGGACATGCAAGGCGAGGATCTCGGGCGACAGAACGGCATAGTCGCGCAGGCCAATGGGTGCCCCTTGTGGTTCATCACCGACAACGAAGATCGAACAACTGAGAAGCTGAAGTCGCTCGGCTACCAAGTCACCGATAGAACGGTGCTGACTTACCGGGTAAAGACTGGTGCTCAACCGCGCCCCCTGACTAGCAATTGGCCTCCTGAAACAGTCGGGGATATCCTGGCGTGGCAGAGCACTCTTGACCCCCGGTGCCGGCGCAAGATTCACGAGCGTATCAAGGAGGGGGAGAGGAAGAAGGCCAACGGAGTTCTGATCGTCATCGAGTCTCCTCTGATGACCTATGGCTTTGCGGTTCTCTACGACCGCCAAAGTCCTGTCCAAAAGAGCAAGCTCGTAGATCGCAGGGATTCGAGCTATGGGTTGAAGGTGATGCCCATTTCGATGGTCAGAATTGACGATCGGTATCTTGCCCAGCGGAACATGCCGAACTCAAAGACGCTTGCAGGGAAGAACATCGCCGTCGTTGGATGCGGCACGATTGGCGGCTATCTGTCGGATATGCTCGTCAAGGCTGGGGCGGGGACATGCGGCGGAAAACTCACGTTGGTGGATTTCGACTGCCTTCTCCCGCAAAACATCGGGCGTCATCGCCTGGGATTTCCGGACCTGTTGTCTAACAAAGCCGAGGCTATGGCGAAGGAACTCAAGCGCTTGACGCCAGGCGCCGAGATTCGTGCGCTGCCCGTGGATGTCAGGCAGGCCCAATTGGGAGAGCTGGACCTGCTCATAGATGCCACCGGGGAAGAATCCCTCGGGCATTGGCTGTGCGGCCACTATCCGCCTCCGACTCCCATGCTTTCGGTCTGGATCGAGGGGCCGGGAACGGCTGTCCGTGCGCTCCTGAGGACGAAAGCATCTAATGCGTGCTATCGATGTCTTTGGCATAGCAACAGAAGAGGCGAGCTCCGTTCTACCATTGATCCTCTTCCTGCCATTTTGGCGGGGCATGGATGCGAGGGCTTGTACGTGCCATTCCCCGCTTCGGTGTCGGTGCACGCTGCCAGCCTGGGCGCTGAGATGACCCTTGATTGGGTCAACGGCGTCTATTCCCCCGCGTTGCGAACCAGGTTGATCGACCGCGCCCAGCAGCTTGCCACACCCGATTGCGATCCGCTGCGGGATCGTGAATGTCCCTTATGCAGTTCATGAGTTCTTGGGCGGCCGACGACAACAGAACGCTGCTGCATTTTTCGAAGTCCACGCTGGAGACCTTCCGCCAGCATGTCCAGGTCAGTGACTCTGACTGCGAAGCTGGGGGGCTGCTGCTCGGCTCGGTCCATGGGACTCACATGCTCATTGAGCAGGCAACGGTTCCTACGGCATGGGACAAACGGTTTCGCTACCTGTTCGAGAGAATGCCATTCGGCCACGATGCCATTGCACGGGCTCGATGGACGGCGAGCCAGGGAACCATCCGCTATTTGGGCGAATGGCACACCCATCCGGAAGACAACCCCAGCCCGTCGGGCCTCGATAGATCGGAGTGGAACCGTCTGTCGGCCAAGCGTCGGGATAAGCGACCAACGCTCGCTGTCATTGTTGGCCGAAATGCCCTGTATATTGAGTTGGTGCCAGGCTCAGGCCAAGGATCAGTATTCTCCCCTGTGGAATAGCGGCACACAAACCAATGTCGTCGCAGCGTGCCACCTTCGTCGGGCTGGTGGACGGCCTGGTGCGCCGGGACATCCGCCGCTTCGGCGCGGGACGCGAATCGGGGTTCATCTATCACCGCGCCAGGGCCAGCCTGATCCCGCTGGCCGTACTGCCGTGGGTGACTTACCTGGCACTGCCGGTCAGCGTGAACCCGCTGCTGATCCTGCTGCCCAGCGCCGCATTGCTCGGCGTGGCGGTGTGCATTGCGGCGGCGACGTTCAAGAAGTATCTGTAAGATCAGTACACCCGCATGCGCCGAAGTATGTAGGTGGCTTCGTCATCTGCGGTTCTAACCCTCCCACAAGTCATCGGGGCCGAGATAACTCAGATCGAGCTGGCCGCTATTCAGAGCGACAGTCGCTCGCACAAGACCGCGCCGATTCGGGTTGAGCGGGTGCTGTAGCAGACCGATCGCGTGCCCGTCGGGCGCCAGCACCAGCGGCTGTCCGTTCCTATGAAAGAGGCTGACTGGTGTTCCGGGAGGCGCGGGTGCGGCGAACCACTGGACGTTTCCAAGATAATCCCATCGCGCCCAGGTCCGATTGTCTGACGGGGCGAACTCCTGGATGAATTCGAGCCATATGGCCCGCGTCTCGGCCGTTGGCCAGTTGGGTTGCGCCGACCAGACCGCGAGGCCGGGTGAGCGCAGCCACGCGCGCAATTCCGCGCCAGTCGTGAAGGTGGCGGCCGTGTCGGTGACGGCTTTTATGGCCGCCAGTCGGGAATTGAAACCCGCCTGGATCAGAATCGAGGCGGAGCGGTTCATCGTCCCCGTTTCGACAGCCGGCACAGCCAGGCCGAGCTCATAGTCGTCCAACGCCAGTGCGAACATGCCGACGACATCACCATTGGCGGCGGCACGGACGCGTAAGGCCTCCATGGCCCAAGGCAGGCGATAAACCAGGCCACCCTCAATAAACTGCAATGCCTCAGCTTCCTGTCCGGCGACGATCGCTGCCAACGGCTGCCCGAGCAGCCAGCATCTGAGGATGTCGCGCCAATTCGCCGGGAATGGATCCGGCTCAAACGGGTAGAAGGCGAACACGCGTTCGGCGATGCCGGTGATCGCAGCGATTGCCGCCTCATGGTCCGATGCTGCGAGGGCTGCGTTGGCCTGTATGAGAAGGTCGTTTGCCTCAGCCGCAATTGCGTCCAGCGCATGTCCAGCTTCGAGGCCGAGCCCGGCCAGAAAGTAGCCGCGTCGTGTAGCGGCAGTCGAATTCGCCCAGATATACCGGCTCCGCGTGAGCAGCGTGGCGCGATAGGCGGCGCGTGATGCGTCGTCGACGTGAAGCAGGCGACGCTGCCAGAGCGAAGATTGAAGGATGTTGTCGAGCGCGGCCTCGATCTGGTCATCGGGCACGTCGGCCTCGCCTATGAGGCTGAGAATGGCGGTGTCGAGCGTCGCCATATGACGCTCCCACTCTTTCAGCGCCCGCTCGCGCTTGTCGGCCTTCTCGCCGGCGACCTCGGGGAAGGTCCATGCCGCGGCGTTGTTGACGACGTAGTCCATTAGCTGATCGAGATTGCCGCCAAGCCGTGCATGCATGCGCATGAGAAGCGAAAGGATGAGCTGAATGAGCCCGCTCTCCATCTCGCGGGCGCCAAGATCCTCGATCAACGCGACCCATTCGTCATGCTTCTTGTTCCTCGAATCCTGGAAAATGGGAAAGAGAACTAGCCCTTCAACATCGACATAGGCGCGGCCGGCGCGCCCGATGACATTCTTGAATTCAGAGACCTTGATCTTCTCGCCGTGGCGATAGAGCGAATGCATAACGACCGCCGTGGCCGACAGGTTGAGGCCCTGAGCCAGCGTCGGCGATGAGATCGTTACCTTGAGCACGCTGTCGCGCAGCAGTCGCTCGACTTCTTTGCGATAGGCGGTCGGCAAGGCCCCATGGTGAAGCGCCACGCCAAGCCGCAGACATTTGAGGATGTCGCTGTCCGGCCCAAGCCATTCTTCGCCGAGCGCGATAGCGGTTTGGAGTGTGGCGGGGTCAACCGTTAGCAGGGACGCGAGCGCGCCGCGCGAGTGCAAGTCGACGACAACCTTCGCGAACGGCTCGACGCTTCGGCGCTCGGGGCAGTAGATCAGCACCGTCTGGCCATCGCTGACGAGCCGCCACGCCGTTGCAAGGCTCAATTCCTGTTGGCTGTCCGGAAAGAGCCGAGTGCGTAATTTCTTCGGCGGTACGAACAGCGGCGGCGCCGCGCCGGTAAGGAAGCGAGGCACGAAGGGTCTTTCATCGCCGACGCGAAGATTGAGACGCGCCGTTGGCGAGTTCCAGGTTACCTCGCCAAACCGCAGGCGCGTAGGTCGCCAGTCGTTCTTGATCGGGCCTCCGGGCTGGTCGCGACGCAGCCATGCCGAGAAGTCCTCGAGTTGATCTCCGTCAGGAAGGATCGCCGACAGGCAAACGATCCGGCGTTGACCGGCGTCTTGGCGGCGCAGGAGGCGCTGAATCTGAACCTCGTATCGAACCTCGCGTTCCCCAGGTCCGATCATGTGGCCTTCGTCGAACACGAGCAAGCCGACATCGTCGAGGAGCGACGGATCGTTCCTCAACGCGAAGTCAAGTTTCTCAGGGGTCGCGACGACGATGTCACGCTCGCGGATAGCGTCCTCATCGAAGCCGGATACGCCAATGCTGCCGTAGAGCGCGGAGATGGTCTTGCCGAGTGGACCGAAGGTGCGCTGGAGCGTGGTTTCCGTCTGCGCCGACAGAGCGCGAAGCGGTGTCACGAACATAACTCGCTGGCCACCAGCCAAGCACCGCAGAATTGACAATTCGGCAATCCGGGTCTTGCCGGCGCTGGTCGGCAGCGAGACAACGAGATTGTCGGTCTGATCGACGGCGCGCGACGCCGCCTCGGTCTGCGAAGGCCACAGGTCGACCTCGGCTCTCGGGCGGCGAGCGAGCAGGGCGATGAAGAGCTCGCGAAGGCCGGGCCATGACGCCGCGGCGCCACCGGCGGGGAGTAGCGGGACCTTCTCGTGGAAAGTGTTCGACCAGAGGTCGGAGAGCAGATGGATGGCGACCCGATGCACCCACCATTGCGGCAGAAGGTTCAATTCCGCGCAGATGTCGAGGTTTTCCCGAAGCTGCGCGATCGCCCGGTCGACTAGGGCTCTCTCGCCGCGATCCAGCGCGAGCAGGAATGTCGCGAATGCGCCGAAGAAGGCATCGGTCAGGGCGAGATCGAGGCCCTCGAAGAGGAAGTCCTGACCATCGCGCTCCGGCGCGTCGGCGGCGACAGGCTCCACAAGTCGTTGTTGGAATAGCGCTGCAATGGTCGCGTCCGATCCTCGACCATCCAGGCGGAAGGCGTACACGCGTGCGCGCAGCTCGTTGACGTCTCGGCGCATCAACAGCGCGAGCGCCTGTTCGATCGGGGAGAAATTCTCCTCGGCGGCCACGATCGCAAGGAGGGAATAGGCTCGGGCAGACAGGTGTGCGAGGTGATAGCTGGCCGCCGCCATGACGAAATGGAAATCGCGGTCTGCTTCGTCGCGGTTGCCCTTGGCCATAACCGCTTCGAGGGCGGTCGCCGCCTGTTCGAATGCGATCCGTGCCTGGTTCGGGTCGCCATCGAGTTCGAGGAGGCGCAGCCCCAGCCCAAGCAAGCCATAGGCGTAACTGTGGAGATCGAAGCTGAGCTGCGGCGAGAAGGCGGGCGCGCCAGGGGGCAGAACACCGTCACGCCAGATCATGGCGCGCGCCTGGCCTCGCGCGATGAGCCTGCCGCGAAAGCCTGCCGTCGCCGCGTCCGTGATGGCGGCTGTGATCGCGTCAGGGGTGGTTGGCATCGGCTATGACCCGATCGTAGACGGCCCCAACAAAGGCGGCATGGCCGTCGACGTGCAGACCGATACCCAATTGTTCGAATGAACCAGGATAGGCCTGCAGCGCCTGTGTCAGCAGCGCTTGCGGGGAGTTCCCGGAGAAGGTGAAGAGGAGATGTTTCACGCTCTCGGGCGGAATACCGTGCCGATAGAGCGCCTCGTCGATGGCGTCGACGAGCGGCGCGTCGGTGCCCAGCTCCATCAGTCTGGCTGAGATAAAGGACAATGCATGCGACGAGGGAAGGCCGCCATCCTTATCCAGGCCGGTCCGCGCCTCCTCCAGCGTTTGGGCGCGCAGGTCGATGCGGCTCTTGGCCTCTGTCTTCAGGAAGCGGAGGCGCTGTGTTGCCGGGTCGAGAAGCATGCCGATGACGTCGTCGCCGCGCATCGCCATGTTGCGGTGATCCTTCCAGCGCAGCCGTTTGATGGGGGCGCGATAGCCGCTGTGCGCGTCGATCCATTCCGTAGCGTAGATCTCGCCGAGATCGCCCGATCGGATCTGCGGCGTTTGCGGGAGAAGATTGGTGATCATCTGCGCGGCAGCGACCTTGCCCAGCCTCGCAAGCGCTGCGGCGATGCGTTCCTCGGCGGCGTAGTGGGCGGGGACGGCCGTGGCCGTCACCTGGATGCCGGTCGCAGCGTCCGCCGGCCGGCCCGTCATGACCCGAACGTGATGATTTCCCAGGGGCGTGTCCGCTGAGTCGCACCAATCGTTGAACTGCACCATGCGCCTCCTCCTCAGCTCGGGAAGAGGTCGCGAACGCGAAGAAAGGGCGTGCCGGTTTCGGCTGCCCTGCGCACCTTCCGTTCAAGAACTTGGTTGAGCGGTATCTCGCGATCGAGCAGATCATAGAGATCGAGACCGTCCATACAGATGACGCGCTTGCCTCGGCCAAAGGCGACGAGGCCGTCATCGGAGAAGCCGCTGTTGCTCACGAACAGGCCTCGCGTCCAGGCGGCCTTCTGTTCAATCTTGCCGTGGAACGTGTGCAAATCGGCGACGCCAATTGGCTGACCATGCCATTTGGCTTCCAGCAGATAGGTCTCGCTGCCGAGCTGGAAGCTGCCGTCGATTTGCTCACCGCAAAGGCGGAACGGTTCCTGGGCGGCCAAACCGAATGCGTCGAACAGGCCCTTGAGGAATCCCTCGAAGGCAAAGCCGCGTGCCTGTGCGCTGAGCGAGGAGACCCTCAGCAGCTCGGCTTTTATGGTGGCGATCTTCTGACGATCGACAACGGGTTGGGGCTGGGTTGGCTTCGGAGCCGCACCGCCGGAGAGACGATTGATCAAGCCTTGATAGCGCGACTGCGCATCGATTACCGGGTCCTTGCCGCCGCTGCGGGCAAGATAGTCGGAGCGGTACTCCCAGAGGGCCGTAAGCACGCGAACGGCAGTGGCATCGTCGCAGTTTTGCAGGAAATAGCGCAGCCGTTTCCCCTTGGAGCCGCCGTTCGCCGCGTATTTGGGATCGTCAATATTGACCTTCAGCTCCAAGGCGAAAAAATCCGCGAAGCTCGTGTCGGAAAAGTCGAGCACGAACCCAGGACCACGAACGAAGTCAACGAGGTCATCTACAAAGCGCAGGTCGATGGATCGTATTGAGCTAATAAACTGTCCTCCCCCACGGACGATCATTGGTCTACTACTCCGCCTTCACCAGCTTCGCAGCCTTGGGATCGTAGATGTACCCGGTGATGCTGCCATCCTTGATGCGCGCCACGGCCTCGTCGATCACGAACAGCGGAACGAGAAACCATTCCTCAGGCTGCACAGGGTGACCGAAGCGGTCGTTGATGGTGATGTTCAACCGCGCGGGCGCGAACAGCCTGTGGAACAGGTTCTCCATCCGAGTGCGGTTGATGCCCGCGAGCTTGTAGGTCGCCACCACTTCGACCTTCGCCAGCAGGTAGGTGGAGTCGTGTTCGGCGTTGGCAATGCGCGTCTCCACCCTGCCCCCCGTCACGCCCATCTTGTGAATGATGTCGCGGTGCTGCGCGACATAGGGATGATCCGAGAGGGAGCGCAGGACGTAGATCGTGCCGCTTTCGACATCATCGGCCTCAAGCTCACCGCCGAAAGAGAGTTGCCCGCTCTCGGGCGAGGCCAGCCGCCGCGCGGCGGGGTCGTTGTAGAACGCTCGCTGGAGCGAGCGCAGCAGCAGATTGCTTTCGGTGCCGTTGGAGAAGATGAGGCGCAGGCGGCGGTCCACTTCCCCGGCGGTGGTCTTCAACGGCTCGCCGACCTCGGCGACGTAGAGAGTAAGGCCATCGAGAACGAAAAAGTCCCCGACTTCAATCGCACGGCGGCCCGCTTCGATGGGCTGGGACTGGCGCATACCGGTTTTGACTTCCGTTTGCACGCGCTCGAACGAGGGCCGGAAGGTCTCGAAGTCCTCGCAGGGCTTGCGATCCGCGATCTCCTCGGCGGCGCGCTTTTCGGCGCTGGTACGGACATGGCGCAAGACCGTGATGTCGTCCGCGCCGGCAACATCCGCCAGTTCGGCAGCCAGGTCGTCGATGTCGACAGTTTCGTCCGCCGAAGCGGCAACGGTCGGTGCCCCAGCAAGCAAGCCCTGATGGTCTAGCGGCTCAAGCAAGGCGCGGCAATCCGGGAGCGCGCGTAGACGGTCGAGCCGCACGGCATATAGGCGCTCGAATATGTCGCGGTCTTCGCCATGCTGCGGCGCACGCCCGTGCTGCTCTGTGAAGCGTTGGATTTCCTCGAAGCCAGCAATGACACGCTCCTCGCTGGCTGGGCGGCCATTTTTCTTCTCAGCCGGAGCGAACTCGGCAAGCTCCGCAGCGAGTTCGTCAAGATCAGAGTTACTCATAGCGTCCCTCCGCCTTGAAGCGCATGAAGGCGACGGCGCCTTCGGCCATGCGTCGCTCCCAGGCATCCTGAGAATCGAGCGCCGGAATACGGCCGCGCTCCTTCTTGAACTGGACGGCGCGAACGGCCATCTCCTTCGCCTCGTCCGGCGTCAGGCTTGTGCGTTTTGCCGAGATGGCCGCCGCGACCTGCTTCAAGCTGTCCTCGCTCATGGTCTTGGCAAGGATGGCGTAGGCTTCCCCGAAGGGGTTGATGCGGTCGATCAGGTCGATGTCCAACTCGCGCACGTCCATCGCGAAGCGGCGCACGCCGTCGATCAGGGCGGTGTTGGGCGACCCATCGCTCTCGCCTTCGGTGATGAGCCGCTTGGCCTGCTGCGTGAGGTTGAGGGCGGCGATGGCGTGCTGGCGCACGGCCTCCTGATCTTCGGCGTCGAGCTCGGGATACTTGTCCTTGATGATCTTGCCCATGCGAACCTGCGTCAGCTCCTCGGGCACCAGCTCCTCATCGAACAGGCCGCGCTCGATGGTGGGCTTGTCCTGCACGAAGGCCGCGATGACTTCGTTCAGGTCTTCCTGACAAATTCGCGCCGCCTCCTTGCTCTTGGGCTCGGCGATGCCCTTGATCTCGATTTGGTACGCCCCTGTCTGCTCATTGACACCGACATTGCAGCGGTCAGAGTCATAGCCAGCCTCGCCGTAGTTAAAACCCGGCGTCGGGCCACTGTCGGGGTTCTTGGGCTTGAACTCGAAGCGCGGAGCAAGAACCTGCTCCATCAGCAGGCTGGCCGCGATGGCCTTCAACGTATCGTTGACGGCCTCGGTGACAGCTTCCTCGGCCGCATCCGGCTCGGCGATCAGGTTGGTGAACCTTGCGCGGGTCTTGCCGGGCGCGTCGCGGGTAGCTCGACCGATGATCTGCACGATCTCGGTCAGGCTGGCGCGGTAGCCCACGGTCAGCGCATGTTCGCACCAAATCCAATCGAAGCCTTCCTTCGCCATGCCCAGCGCAATGATGATGTCCACATGGTCCCGGTTGTTCTTCTGTGCCGGGTCTTTGAGCGCGGCGGACACGCGGTCGCGCTTGGCGGCGTCGTCATCGACGAGATCAGCGATCCGCAGCACCCGGCCATCGGGACGCTTGACACGCTGGAAGCCGGTCGCAAGGTCGATGCCTTGCCATTCACCCAGCGTCTCGATGATGTGCTCCACTTCCCGCATCTTGTCCTTCGTGCTCTCGCGCGAATTGACGTTCGGGATGTGAATGATGGTCTTCTCGGCCGGGTCGAGGACGTTGAGGATGTCATCGACGTAAGGCCCGCTGTAGAAAAAGTAGCCGATGTCGAGTTGCTTGAGGTACTCGTAGCCGTTGAGCTGCTCGTAGTAGGTGTAGGTGACGGTATCGAACTTCGACTCATCCTGCGGCGCGAGCACGGCCTCGGCGTCGCCACGGAAGTAGGAGCCGGTCATGGCAACGATGTGAGTCTTGCCCCGTGCGAAGAACTGCCCCAGGTGCAAGCCGAGCTTGTTGTCCGGGTTCGCCGAAACGTGGTGGAACTCATCGACCGCGATCAGTCGGTCATCGAACGCTTCCACGCCGTAAGCATCGACCGCGAAGCGGAAGGTCGCGTGGGTGCAGACCAACACCTTGTCGTCGCCTTCAAGGAATGCGCCCAGCGACTTGACCTTGCCGCCGTTGTCGTTGCCCGGCGCGTTACACAGGTTCCACTTGGGTTCGACGTGCCAGTCGGACCAGAAGCCGTACTTCGACAGCGGCTCGTCGTTGAAGCTGGCACCGATGGACTTTTCCGGCACAACGATGATGGCCTGCTTCAAGCCTTGGTTCTTGAGCTTGTCGAGTGCCACGAACATCAGCGCACGGCTCTTGCCCGACGCGGGTGGCGACTTGATGAGCAGGTATTGCTCACCCCGCTTCTCGTAGGCCCGCTCCTGCATGGGCCGCATCCCAAGCGCATTGGCCTTGGTCGACGCACCGTTGCGGGCGTAGGTGACGGAAACGGACGGTACGGACTTAATCTTGTCGCTCATGCGTTGGCTCCCGCTTTGCGCTTCTTGCCCTTGGCCGGTGCAGCCGAAGCGGTCATCTTGGTATAGAGGTCAAACAGCTTTTCCAGCCGCTCGGTGTCGTTCTTGAAGCGCCGACCGATGTAGATGCGCTCCAGCACTTCGTCGTTGCGATCATGGGCGGCGCGCAGGTCCGCGGGCATGTTCTCGGGGTCGTACAGGTCCGCGATGGTCGCGGGGAAGTGATGCTCCCGCGCCAGCAAAATGTCCTCAGCGCAGCGCGTGAGGTCGGCCTTGTTCTTATCCGTCAGTGCCGGAACGGGAAAGGTGTTCCAGCCGACAGTGTTGGAGTAGGAAAAGTCGGTTCGCATGCGAACGCACACGGTCCCAATCCAAACCCAATGCAACTTCGACACAATTAGCGCCATATTCCACAGCGGGGCGTCATATAGTGCAAAACACTTGTTTGACGCTATGACGTCAGCCGTCAAGTAGTCGCAGGGCAAGTAGGGTCGGTTCTCCGAGCTAACACCAGGAACAAGTATTTGATTCCGTCGCGCCACGCCCGCGATTTGGACGAAACGGTGTGGCTGCTTGGCGAACTGACGTGTAGATTCGGCATCTGACTGCTTGCGATTCTCCGCCACCAACCGCAAGCGCTCAGCAATGAAGACGCTTCTCTTGGCATACTCCACGTCCTTGTCCGCAATCCACAAGCAGTACCGTAGCTTGCCGTTTATTAGCTCGGTCGAACCGACAAATCGCTTGACGAAGGGGCGCGCATCAACGTCCTCGGCAATGACCTTCTCTGCCAATTCGGCATCAAGAAAAAGGTGTCCGCCATCGCGTGGCATGTTGCCGAACAGCATCGTGGACTGCTCGCCAATCGGATCATTTGCCTTCTGAACATATGCGAGGCTATCCGGCACAAGGTACGGACCGATAGCAGAGCATTGCTTGACTAACTCCTCCTGGTAGAGCCTTTTGGGTAGCGTCGATTTTTCACCCAGACCGACGATCACCACCGTCACGCCAGCGTTGTGACTGGCAAGGTTCGCCCACTTGAACGAGGTGTGTGCAAAGCGGATTTCGTAGCCACGCTGGAAGGCTACCGGCCAAACGTCAATGGCCTGCTGGCCCTGGCATATGCTGTTGGTTGCCACGAAGGCGGCAACTGCATTTGGAACGCTGTCAGCGTAGTCGAAGAAGCGCGCAAACCATCCTGTCACGAAGTCGGTCGTCTTCGCCAGCTTGGGGTGCTTGACCCAAGCGTTCGCCAAATCGGCCTTTTGTTCGTCGCTCTGCCATTTGCTGCCCTTGTACGGCGGATTTCCGCAGATGTACGTCTCGCCGCCTTCGTTCTGAAAGTCGATCTCGGCTTGATCGAGTGGAGTTTCAAAGAGGTCGTCCGCCTGCAGCTTCACGCCAGTACCGGTCGCAGGGCACACGCTCAACCAGTCGATTCGCAGTGCGTTGTGACACGTGATCCAATTCTCGTTGCGCAGAGGCAGAAACTCAGCCAGCGCCAGCTTCTGTCCCCGGTACAGCACATCGCACTGGTACTCGGCGATGACCAGTGCGAGACGGGCGATTTCGGCCGGAAAGTCGCGTAGCTCGATCCCGCGAAAGTTGGTGACCGGGATTTCTGATGCGCGATCCGGTTCGCCGCGCCGCCGGTTGATCTCGGCCTCTATGGCGCGTAATTCCTTATAGGCGATGACCAGAAAGTTGCCCGAACCGCAGGCCGGGTCGAAGACCCTGATCTTGGCGATGCGCTTGCGCAGGTTGAGCAACATGCGGACGTTGTCGTCCGCTTCCTCCAACTTCTCCCGCAGGTCGTCGAGGAACAGCGGATTCAGCACCTTTAGGATGTTGGGGACACTGGTGTAGTGCATCCCCAGCTCGCCACGCTCCTCGTCCTCGGCGACGGCCTGGATCATCGAACCGAAGATGTCAGGGTTGATCTTGGTCCAATCCAACCCGCCGACGTGCAACAGGTAGGACCGGGCGATCTTGCTGAATCGGGGCACTTCGTCGCCACCAGAGAACAACTGACCGTTGACGTAGGGGAAGTCTTCGGCCCATCGGGGAATCTTGGCGGCGGCCCGATCCTCGCGCTTGGTGTTCATGGTGCGGAACAGCGTGGCGATGACCTCGTGCGTGTTGGACGAGTCCTTGGCGCTCATCTGCGCGACGGTTTCAGTGAAGCGGCCCTTGCCGACAAAGATGTCGGTGTCCTCAGCAAAGAAGCAGAAGATCAGCCGCGCCATGAGGTTGTTCATGTCGTGGCGACGCTCCGCCGCACCCCATTCGGGGTTGTCTTTCAGCAGTTCGACGTACAGGCGGTTCAGGCGGCTGGTGGCCCGGATGTCGAAGGCGTTTTCGCTGATCTGGCGGACGGTGCTGATGCCTGCCAGCGGCAGGAAGAAGCCGAAGTGGTCGGGAAAGTCTTTGAAGGCACAGGCGACGGTCTCGCCGCTGGTCAGGTCTTCGGCCTCGAAGTCCGCGCCGTCCGTGGCGAGGATGAACTTCGCCTTGGCCTTGGCCGTCGCCAGGCTGGCCTTGAGAGCGGCCAGCGTCTGCGTCACCCGCCCAGCGTCGCAGGTCAGGATGTGGATGTTGCTGGTTTGGAGAACACCACCGAGGTCGGACTTGTTCGACGCCCCCGCGCGCAGGCGCTTGATGGTCGTCGCCTTGTTGCCAAAGGCTTCAAGGAAGGCGTAGGGGAACTCTGCGGGGTCAAAGGGCTGCTCCGCAAGGTCTGTGATGGCTTGTTCGATTTCTACGGCGTTCATGGGCGTGTAGCCCCCCCTCTGGGCGAGGTCGCCAGGTTGCTGTCGTTTTGCGGGGCGCTCATGTCTTGTCCTGCGTTTTCTCGGCTATCTGCGCGGCAATCCAGCGATCCAACTCGCTGCGACGAAAACGCCAGGTGCCTCCGAGCTTGAACGCCGGAATCTCTCCTTTCTGGGCAAGGCGATAGACCGTCCGTTTGCCGGCTTTGAGGTAGGCCGCGACTTCCTCCAGTGTGAGGATCTCGCTTTCGACTTCATTCATCTGAAAACCATCTGGTTTGGTCTTTCGTGACTTTGGATTGCCAAGTTTGCCCAATTCTACCAAAGGGTGGTAGGCGCTAGCCAGCAAGAAATCCACTAGGCATTGCGCGAATGTCGGCCAGCGCGACCAACAAATCCGGTCATGCCGTAGTTCCCATTCCCTGAGGCGCAAAGCGAGAGCGCGCCACAGCATCTGGCAATCCGCTTTAACGGGGAATGGCACGATGGGACAGACCAACCACCGCACATCAGCATGGCCTGCGCTTGCCATGGTGTTGGCTGTGTCGTTCTCGGCGCTGCAGCCTGCCGTCGCCGCCGACGGCGTCGCCATGGAGCGTGAGCAGCTCGCCGTGCTCGCCCGCCAGCTCGACCTGATCGACCGCCTCGCCGAGCACGCCGCCGGTACCGCTCCGCAGGAACGCGCCCGCTACCACTTCGACTACGCCCGATTGCGTGCCGACCTGAAGCGCGTTCGCGCCGGCCTGCAGGACTACCTCGTGCCCCAGCGCGCCCAGCTGCGCGATCCCGTCCCGCTGGCCGGCGATTACGTTCGCCGTGACCGCGCCGACGACGAGGAGCCGTCGCCATGACGCCCTCTGCCGATCAGGTCGCCGCATTCCAGGCCAACGGCGGCTTTGCGCCTTCGGCCGTCGCTGCCGTGGTGCTGGGCTTCGTGTTCGCCGTGTTGCTGCTGTGGGGCGTGTGGGCCATGCGCACCGCCTACGTCGGCTGGGCCGAGCACCGCATCACTGAACGTCAGTTCCTCGCCGTCGTCGTGCGCTTCGTGGCGATGTACCTGGTGCTGACCTTCTTCCTCCTCTCCTGACCGTCACGAAAGGCCATACGCCATGAACACTCCAACGACATCCCATCGCATTCCGTCCCGCATCGCCGCTCCGCTGCTGCCGCTGGCGCTCGCGGGCCTGCCGCTGTCGGCCTTCGCGCAGGGCCTGCCGACCATGGAAGACCCATCGCGCGGCCAGGGCAGCGGCATCCTGCAGACCTTGCAGAACTACGGCTACGACATCGTGCTGCTGATCGCGCTGCTCGTGGTCGCCTCAATGTTCGTCGGCGTCTGCTATCACGCCTACACGCGCTACTCGGAGATCCACACCGGCCGCGCCACCTGGGGACAGTTCGGCCTGACGGTCGCCGTGGGCGCGATCCTCCTGGTGGTCGGCATCTGGCTGCTCACCAAGGCCACCGGCGTGCTGTGAGGGCGGCAAGCGATGGCCGTCCCTTCGGAGACCCCGCAAGACACGCTGGTGACCTTCCTGCCGCATCGGCTGAACCGCCAGCCGGTGGTCGTGCGCGGGCTGACCGCCGACGAGTTGTGGATCTGCGCCGGCCTGTCGGCCGCAGCCGGGTTCGCGCTCGGCCTGCCGCGGGCCTGGCTCACGCACAGCATCGCCATGGTGCCCACGCTGATCGTCGCCGGCATCGCGCTGGGCGTCTTCGTCGGCGGCGGCTTCCTGCGCGCGCAGAAGCGCGGCCCGTGGTGGGCATCAACCGATCCTACCTCGTCTACACCTATTTCCCCCTGCTCAATGCATTTTTCCAGAACTTGGGATTTGCCGTGCGCCTTTCGGAAGGCGTGGACCCGTTGGGAGTGAACCAGAAAGG
>JALRLM010000567.1 GCA_023254435.1 Hydrocarboniphaga sp. | reverse complement strand
TAGGACCAGACGCGCGCGTTCTCGCGGCATTCGCCCGAGACCACCAGCTGCATGCCGCCGCCGGGCGGACAGACGAGCTGGCTGTTGAACAGGTAGGAGCCGACGGCGTCCTCGACGCTCACCTCGTCGCGCGGCACTTCGACGAGCGCGGGCGGCTGCGAGGCGGTCCAGCGCTGGTGGATCCAGTTCCGCAACGCGGCGGTGTCGGCGAAGGCGTCCTGGTGATACAGCAGCATCTGCCGGTTGCCGACGGCGATGACGTCGTTGTGGAAGACGCCCTGGTCGATCACCTGCGGATTCTGCAGCAGATGCAGCGTGCGATCGGCGGACAGCTCGTGCAGGCGCGCGATGGCCTCGGTGGCGGCCCGGGTCTGGCGGGCCGGGAAGCGCGTCGGCGCAGGCTCGTCCTGATGGCCCTTGCCGTAGACGAACAGCTGCAGGCCGGGCTCGCCGTAGTCGGCGCACAGGCGCGTGTGGTTGGCGGCGCCTTCATCGCCGAGCGCCGGTGTGGCCTGCAAGGCATCGTGGTGGACGAAATGTGCGGCGTCGGCAAAAGTCTGCTGCAGGATGCGGCTGTTGATCGCCGCTTCGTAGGAGCGATGCAGGTGCGAGCACAGGTTGGCGGGCGTCAGGTGCACGCGGCCGTCGGCGCTGTCGGCGCTCGGCGATACCGTGGCGGCATTGGCCGTCCACATGCTCGACGCCGAACTCACGGCAGCGAGCAGGCCCGGCGTTTCGCGCCAGGCCTTGGCCAGCATGTCGCGCTCCTTGCCGGAGTAGCCCAGGCCGCGCAGCGCCTGCAGGTTGGGCCGCTCGTGCGGTGGCAGCACGCCCTGCGGCAGGCCCATCGCCGCCAGCGCGCGCATCTTGGCCAGACCCTGCAGCGCCGCCTCACGCGGGTTGGACGGCAGATCGGCGTTCTTGGCCGCGGCCAGGTTGCCGTGGGCGAGCCCGGCGTAGTTGTGCGTGGGGCCGACCAGGCCGTCGAAATTGGCTTCGACGGTGGCGGCAGCGGCGGAAGACGTCATCGGCGGTTTCGTGCGCGTCGCGGCATCAGTAGAACAGCGAGATCGACAGGCTGACGTTGGAGGCGGTGTAGTCGAGGTCCTGCAGCGTGTAGTTGGAGCTGCGCGTGCGTGAACCCGCGCTGCCCTTGATCTGCAGGAACAAGGCCGGCGTCCAGGTGATGTCGGCGGAATAGGCCACGGTGCTTTCGTCGCGTTCGACGCCGCTGCTGGTGTCCGGCGTGCCGCCGAAGTCGCTGCCCACGTAGCCCACGCTGGCACTGACCGTGACGCGATCGCTGGGGTTCCATTCGGGCACCAGCGACAGCTCCTCGCGCGTGTAGTAGCTGAAGTTGGCGTCCTGGAAGCTGTTGATCAGGCGCCGGCCCTTGAGGCTCAGGTTGAACTTCTCGGTCAGCAGCCATTTGATGGTGCCGTCGGCGGTCATGCCGTCGTAATCGCGCTGCGCCGCGTCGGGATGCGTGCGCTCGACCCAGCCCAGCGTGAGCTTGGTCGTGAGCAGGCTGGCAGGCTGCGATGAGAAGAAGAACTCGAAGCCGTTCTCGTCGAAGTCGCGGGCGTCGGCGAACTGGTCGGTATTGGAGCGGCCGTATTCACCGGTGCCGAACTTGCCGACGAACTGGAAGCGCGTGCCGGCGACGGTGTCGTAGGCCAGGCCGGCTTCGCCGAAGGTGCTGTTGAACTTGGGCGTGTCGGCGGTCTGAGAGCTGTTGGCGACCGAAAAGGTGCTGGCGCCGCCCAGCAGGTGCCAGCCGCCGAAGGGATTGGCGTCGAGCCGCAGGCGATAGTCCTGAATCGTGTAGACGTTGCGGCGCGCATAGTTCTGGTAGTAGTCGAAGTCCGACGGCGCCTCGCGGCGGATGCCGGTGATGCTGCCGCCGATGCGCGGCGTGAACTTCCAGCGCCAGGCCAGGTTGTAGTTGGTAGCCGAGGCATCGAGGAAATCGTGGTTCTGGTACCAGTACCGCGCATAGCTCAGGTCGCCGACGATGCGCTGCTGCGCATAGGGCTTGTCGATGTGCACGCCCAGCAGGCCGGTCTGGATCAGGTCCGAGCGCTGATCGTCGCCGACGTAGTCCTCCGGATCGACCTCGTCGGAGAGACGGAAGATATTGTCGTCGTAGGTGGTCGTGCTGTTGGCGTAGAAAGTGACCGCGTTGTCCTCGAGCAGCTGCACCGTCTGCTGGGTCTGCGCGGTGGCGCTCAGCGACCAGCCGCCGGCCAGCAGCAGGGCCAGGCACGAGGCCGGCCGAATGCCCGGTCGCGGGTTGGATATCGTCGTCTTCAAGCGAAACTTCCCCCTTGGAAGCCGGAGCGCCGGGCATTGCGACCCGGGTTCCCGAGAAACGTGGCAGTTGACGATCATACGGTAACTTGCCGCCTCGCTCGGCGTGCTGACGCCCTAGTCGGGATGCCGCGGCGCCGATCACATTGGCGGCATGGTTTTTGGGTAAACTCGGTCAGCGAGGCCCGCCTGGGAGGCAACATCTTGTCCCTGAGCATGGCGGTCCGTCCGGCCCTGAGCCGCCGGGCCCGATTCGGACATGGGGTGACTATGCGGTACAGCGGGGGACGAGCGGTGAGGGCGCTATTGCCCATGGTGTTGCTGATGCTGACGGCGGCCTGCCAGCAGCGGACGCAGACCGACCCGACCCAGATCGTCGCCAGAATGGGCGAGTCCGAGATTTCGGTGCACCAGTTGAACGCCTTGCTGCGCCGCACGCCCGAGCAGCCCGGTGTCGACCCCAGGGATATCCAGCAGAAAAGCCTGCGCCTGCTGATCGACCAGCAGCTCGCCGCCGATCAGGCGGTGAAGGAAAAGCTCAATCGCACACCCGACGCCGTGCTGACGCTGGAGGGCGCCCGCCTGCAGACGCTGGCCCAGCTCTACGCCGTCAACTTCATTCGCAGCCAGCCGCCGCCCGCGCCGTCCGAAGTGCAGCGCTATTACCGCGAGCATCCCGAGCTGTTCGCCGAGCGTCGCGACTATGGCCTGCTCATGCTGACCGTGAGCGAGCCCGATGCCGCACTGGCTCAGCGGCTGCGCGATGCCGCCGCCGCCGGCAAGGCGCCGGATGCGCTGTCCGCCCAGCTGACCGTGGAGGGCAAGCCGTTCACGCTCGCGCTCACGCAGCTCAAGGCCGACGAGATCAGCTTGCCGCTGGCCGCCGTGCTGGCGAAGCGCGAGGTCGGCGCCGTGGCCATCGACGACGCCAGCGAGGGCCAGTTGAGCCTGCTGCAGGTCAAGTCGATCAAGGCCGCTCCGCGCACGTCCGAGCAGGCGCAGGCCTCGATCCAGCAGTTCCTGTCGGCGCAGAACATCAAGGCCGCGCTGCCCCGGCAGATCGAACGCCTGTTCCAGACCGCCTCCATTCAGTACTTCGGCGATTTCGCACCGCCCGCCGCCACGGGCACCACCGCAGCTGCCCAACCTTGACCTGACCCCCGACAGACTATGAGCAAGCGCATTCCGATGACCCTGGGCCTGATGATGGCGATGCTGATGGCGTTTATGGCGTCGCTCGTGCAGGCCGCGGTGGCCCCGCCGAGCAACGAATATCGCCTCGCCGGCGGCGACGTGATCAAGGTCATGGTGTTTCAGAATCCCGACCTGACGACCGAGACGCGCGTATCCGAGAACGGCACGATCACGTTCCCGCTCGTGGGCTCGATCAAGGTCGGTGGCCTGACGCTGGGCCAGGCCGAGCAGGAGATCGCCAATCGCCTGCAGTTCGGCAACTTCGTGGTGCAGCCGCAGGTCACCATCTCGCTGTCGGCCGTGGTCGGCAACCAGGTGTCGATACTGGGCCAGGTCAACAAGCCCGGCAGCTATCCGCTGCTGAGCTTCAACATGAAGCTGTCTCAGATGCTGGCCACCGCAGGCGGCGTGTCGCCTACGGGCGCTGACATCGCCGTGGTCGCCGGTACGCGCGACGGCAAGCCTTTCCGCACCGAAGTCGACATCAACGACTTCTTTCTCTCCGAGCAGCCGCAGAACGACGTCGTGCTGGCGGCCGGCGATTCGATCTACGTGCCCAAGGCCGATCAGTTCTTCATCTACGGTCAGGTGCAGCGCCCGGGTGCCTACACGCTGACGCGCAACACCACGGTGATGCAGGCGCTGGCGCAGGGCGGCGGTCTGACGCTGCGCGGCTCTCAGGGCGCCATCACGCTGTTCCGCAAGAGCGAGGACGGCAGCACCCAGAAGAAGAAGGTCAAGGATCTGACCGAACTCGTGCGCCCCGACGACGTTCTGAACGTCGGCGAGAGCCTGTTCTGACGCCAGCCTGACACTTCGGAGCCGCATCTTGCCGTCGACGTACCTTCTCATCATCGGGCCGAGTCCAAGCGCATGAGCTTCAGCCAGCTGTTGATCATCCTGCGGGCGCGCTGGAAGCGCATTCTGCTGCTCTGGTTCGGCCTGATCGCGCTGGCCGTGCTCGTCAGCCTGGCGCTGCCCAAGACCTATCTGGCGCGGGCCGAGGTGGTGCTCGACGTGCGGGCGCCCGATCCGGTCAACGGCGGCATGGTGCCGGGGCTCATGACGCCGTCCTACATGGCGACGCAGATCGACGTGATCCAGAGCCGCCGCGTGGTGGAGCGCGCGATCAAGGCGATGCAGCTGGACCAGAACGCCGAGCTGATCCAGAAGTGGCGTGAGAACACCGACGGCGTCGGCGACATGGCGTTCTGGCTCTACCAGTGGGTGTCCAAGGGCCTCGACATCAACCCGTCGCGTGACAGCAATCTGGTCGCCGTGGGCTTCAAGTCGGCCGATCCGCAGTTCGCCGCCGAGATGGCCAATGCCATCGTGCAGGCGTTCATCAGCACGTCGCTCGACATGAAGGTGTCGCCGGCCGGCGAGAACGCGGCCTGGTTCAAGGAACAGCTCGAGACCATGCGCAAGGACGTCGACGCCGCGCAGCAGAAGATCTCGGCCTTCCGTATCGAGAAGCAGCTGATCGGCGATCCGCAGGGCCGTATCGACGCCGAGACCAGCCAGCTCAACCAGCTCGCCGCCGAACTCACCGCGGCGCGCGCCGCCAATGCCGATGCCAGCAGCCGCCGCTCGAGCAAGCGCGACCTGGCCTCGTCGCCCGAAGTGCTGCAGAACCCCTTGATCGCCAACCTGCGCATGTCGCTGGCCGAGGCGCGCAACCAGCTCGAGCAGGCGCGCAGCCGCCTGGGCTCGGCGCATCCGGATGTCCGGCGCCTGACGGCGCAGGTGCAGGAGCTCAGCTCCGAGCTCGGTGCTCAGACCTCGCGCATCGTCAGCAGCCTGTCGATCAGCCAGGAGCAGAGCGCCGAGAAGGTCGGCCTGCTCGAAAAGCAGCTCGCCGACCAGCAGCAGCGCGTGATCGCGCTCAATGCCGACATGGACCGTCTCGGCGTGCTGCAGAACGAGCTCAAGGCCGCGCAGGGCGCCTACAACGCGGTTTCGGAGCGCTATCTGCAGACCAATCTGCAAAGCCAGAACCAGCTCACCAACATCACGCTGCTGACGCCGGCCGTGGCGCCGCTCAGGCCGGCTTCGCCGCGCCCGGTCGTCAACGTCGCCGTCGCGATGCTGCTGGGCCTGGTTCTGGGCCTGGGCAGCGCCTTCGTTTCCGAAATGATGGATCGCCGCATTCGTGGCGAAGACGATTTCGAAGGCGACTACGGCCTGCCGATCACGTTGCTGGGCACGGTTCCGAACCGCAAGGAGGGCGGCTCGGACTGGTCGCCCGGATCGTCGGATCGTCGCCTGGCCGGGCCGCGCTCGTCGGGCGCCTTGCCGAGCCCCTGAGTCGGTGCGCGAGCGACGTCGTTCGCTGCCGGTTCCGCCCCTTTTCTTCAATTCATTCGAGTAGCCCGTGGACGAAGGCAACCCCCCGCCCAGCGAACCCAGCGGCGCCAGCATCGAACCGTTCCGCCCGCGCGATCGATCCATCGGATCGATCCTGATCGCGTCCGGTCGGCTCAAGCAGGAAGATCACCAGCGCATCGCCAAGCTGCAGAACGAGACCGGCCAGCAGTACGGCGAGATCGGCAAGCAGCTCGGTGTGCTCAAGGAAGCGGACATCGTGTTCGCGCTGTCCAAGCAGTTCGAGTACCCGTACCCGCTGCTGCAGGAGTCGGCGGTCAGCAAGGAGCTGGTGGCGGCCTACCAGCCGTTCTCGCCGCAGGTGGAGGCGCTGCGCGGTATTCGCAGCCGCCTGATGCTCGAGTGGATGGGCAAGTCCACGCAGTGCCGCTCGCTGGCCGTCGTCAGTGCGCAGCGCAAGGAAGGCCGCTCGTGGTTCGCGGCCAACCTGGCCGTGCTGTTCTCGCAGCTCGGCGAGCGCACGCTGCTGATCGACGCCGACCTGCGCAATCCGCGCCAGCACAAGATCTTCGGCCTGTCGGACCGGGTCGGCCTGTCGGCCGTGCTCGCCGGCCTGTCGGGGCTCGACGCGATCCAGCATCTGCCCGAATTCATCGACCTGTCGGTGCTGCCGGCCGGCGTGATTCCGCCGAATCCACAGGAGATCGTCTCGCGCGTGGAATTCGGCATGATGCTCAACCGCCTGGCCAGCGATTTCGACGTGATCCTGATCGACACGCCGGCGATGACCAAGGTCGCCGATGCGCAGATGATCGCGGCGCGCGCGGGCAGTGCGCTCTATGTCGCCAAGCGCAGCAAGAGCCGCGTCTCCGAAATCGAGAAGTATTGCGGCCTGCTGCATCGCGCGTCGGTCAGCCTGGCCGGTTCGGTCCTGCTCGACTGATACGGCCCGCCAGGGCTCGCTCATGACCACGCGAACGCCGGGCCCGACACCCAGGCTGCAGCCAGCCGGCTCCGTGGACTGGCTGCCCTGGCTGGCGCTGGCCATCGGCCTGCTCGCGCTCTACGTGCCCACGTTCATGACGCTGGCGCGCACGGTGTGGAGCAGCGAGGACCAGTCGCACGGCCCCATCGTGCTGCTGATGCTGCTGTGGCTGATCTGGCAGAAGCGCGATCAGGTGCAGTGGGATGCCGGCCGGCGGCGCGCTGGCGGCGCGATGTTCGGTATCGGCCTGCTGCTGTACTACTTCGGCTCCAGCCAGTCGATCATCCAGTTCGAGGTGTTCTCGCTGATTCCGGTCGGCTGGGGCCTGCTGCGACTGCAGGGCGGGCGCCTGCCATTCGCGCGCGCGGTGCTGCTGCTGATGTTCATGCTGTTTCTCGTGCCGCTGCCCGGCGTGCTGGTGCAGGCGATCACGCTGCCGCTCAAGAGCGCGGTGTCATACGTGGTCGATGCCGTGCTCTACGCGCTGGGTTATCCGATGGGCCGCTCGGGCGTGACGCTGACGATAGGCCAGTACCAGCTGCTGGTGGCCGATGCCTGCGCGGGGCTGAACTCGATCTTCGTGCTCGAGGCGCTGGGCTTCTTCTACATGAACCTGGCCAATCATCGCGGCTTCTGGCGCAACACCATTCTCGCTGTCTCGATCGTGCCGATTTCGTTCCTGGCCAACGTCATCCGCGTGATCACGCTGGTGCTGATCACCTACTACTTCGGCGATCGCGCGGCGCAGAGCTTCCTGCATGGATTCGCCGGCATGGTGCTGTTCGTCGTCGCGCTGACGCTGATCATGCTCTACGACGGCCTGCTGGCCTGGCTGTTCGAGCGACGCAGGCGGGTGGCCCATGCCTGAGATCGCCAATCGCCGCGCTTGGTCGGCCTGGATCGCAGCGCTGCTGATGGTGTCGACCTCGGTGGCGGCGAGCTATCTGCGGCCGACGCACTTCACCGCCGACGAGCGCCCCCGGCTCGATCTGCAGCAGCAGGTGCCGACGGCTTTCGGCGACTGGCGCATCGACGACTCGCTGGTGCCGGTGCTGCCGGCGCCGGACGTGCAGGCGCGACTCGACAAGCTCTACAACCAACTGCTCGCGCGCACCTACGTCGATTCGCAGGGACATCGCGTGATGCTGTCGATCGCCTACGGCGTCAATCAGGGCTCGGACGCCACGCAGGTGCATCGACCCGAGTTCTGCTACGTCTCGCAAGGGTTCACCATCGAGCGGCGGACGCCATCCGCCTTGCACCTGGCGGGGCATGAGGTGCCGGTCAATCGACTGATCGGGGTTTCGCGCACGCGTTACGAGCCGATCTCGTACTGGGTCACGCTCGACGAGACCGCGCTGCTGCCGGGCTGGCAGCGCAAGCTCACGCAGTTGCGCTATGGCCTGAGCGGTCGCATTCCCGACGGCATGCTCGTGCGCACATCGACGCTGGATCTCGACGATCACACCTCGTTCGCCGTGCAGGATCGTTTCCTGGCCGATCTGTACGCGCACCTCGATCCGGCGATACGCAGCCGTTATTTTGGGCGCTGAACCATGTCGGATTCGGAATCCAGCCTCTCCAGTTCCACGGCAACCGCATACGGGGGCGTCGTCGTGGCAGTGGAGGCCACCGACGGGGGGCGTGCCGGTTCTGCATCCGATCTGGATCTGCTGACAGCCCGCTATCTGCCGGCGCTCGACGGTCTGCGCGCCTGCGCGATCCTGTTCGTGCTGCTGGCGCACCTGGGCCTCAAGAAGATCGTGCCGGGTGGTTTCGGCGTCACGCTGTTCTTCTTCATCAGCGGCTTTCTGATCACGCGCCTGCTGCTGGCCGAGTATCGCGAGCGGGGCCGCGTCGACATCGCGCGGTTCTATGTTCGACGCGTGCTGCGGCTGTATCCGGCCATGCTGCTCGCGGTGGCGTTGAGCTACGCCGTGTACGCCTCGGTCGAGGGCTTCGTGATCTGGCGCGACATCGCGGCGGTCATGCTGTATCTGTCGAACTACTACCTGTTCGTGTTCCGCTTCGGCGCCGAGTACTCCGCGGCTTTCCAGCCCAAGGTCTACATCGGCATGCTGTGGTCACTGGCCGTCGAGGAGCAGTACTACCTGATCTTTCCGTGGATCTTCGTCGCGCTGGCTGCGCGCCTGCGTCGCATGATGGGCGTGCTCTGCGCGATTGCACTGGCCTGCCTGGCCTGGCGCGGCCTGCTGTTTTCGCAGGGCGT
>JALRLM010000549.1 GCA_023254435.1 Hydrocarboniphaga sp. | reverse complement strand
GCTTCGGTCGCCGTGACGAAGATGCCTTGCGGATGCAGCGCACGGATCGAGGTCACCGCTTCGGCCAGGCGGATGTAGCCGACGCCAGGCTGGCTGGTGTTCGACGACAGCGTGGTCGGCGCGCCGACACCGTTGGGGCCGGTTTCGAACTGGCCGATCACGCCACGAACGCGCGGGCAATCGTCCGCCTCGTTGTTGTGCTTGAGCACGTTGAAGCGGCCGCTGACGCCACCCGAGCGGTCGGCGCGCGTGGCCTTGATGCCCAGCGAGGTGTTGGCCGTGCGCGAGGCGTCGGCTTGCGGATAATCGCAGGCGATCTTGTTGGCCGCGGTGTCGCCCTTGCCCTTGGCCAGCAGCGGACGGATGTCCAGCGTCAGCACGCGACGGCTGTGCTCGCGCGGATAGTCGCGATCGAAGTCGATGCTGCCCGCGGGGTCGATGGACTTGGGACTTTCGATGCCCGAGACCGGCAACACCAGGAAGCGATCGTCGTCGGTGATCGAGAAGTACGACACGCCCGTGCAGGGACCGACGTCGTACACGGCGCGCCAGTACGGACCCTTGCCACCGTAGACGTTGTCCTCGTCGCCGCGCAGCGAGATGTCGGGGCTGTAGAACAGCACGCCGCCGCACATCGAGGCGCTGAAGGCACCCTTGTGCGGAACGTAGTTGCTACGACCGTCCGAGCAGCTGCTGATGTTGGTCGACACGTTGTTCGCCGCCACGCCGGCCGGCGACACCGCAGCGTCGTAGCTCGGGTCGCCGCTGCTGACCCAGCCACGCTGACCTTCGCAGTGATGCGACTGATGCGGCAGACCGAAAGCCATCAGACCCTCGTTCTCCTCGTGGATCAGGATCGGCTCCTTGCGCGGACCATCCGGCACCGCGCTGACCGAGCGCAGATAGGGATTGTCGGGATAGACGTCGGCGGCCTTGAGCGAATCCTTGGTCTTGCCGTAGGTGTATTCGCCGCTGGTTTCCCAGACACGCACCGACGAGCCGAAGCTGGAGCCGCAGATGCCGAGCGGGCCGATGCCGGTGGCGAGTCCGCCGTTGGCCTGGCCACCGCAGAGTTCACCGAGCGCGCCGTTGATGGCCGCAGCACCGATGCTGGCCGCCACCGCGTAATCGGAGGTCGCCAGATACTTGCCGTCGTAGGTCAGCGCCATGCCGTGCGGAACCGATTCGAGACCGGCGTCCTTGTTGCCCAGGAAGAACAGGCCCTGGTTGGCGCTGCGCGAAGCGCGCGTGTCGGGCGAGCTCGTGTACTGGGTGGGATTGCGCGGCTGATTCGCGCGCACCGTGGCCTGGTACTCGGTGATGCCCTTGTGGCCCAGCAGCGGGCTGTCGTCGGGCGGCTGTCCCAGATTGCCGATCAGGCCCAGCGGCTTGCCGTTTTCGAGCAGGCCGATGACGCTCGGCACCGCCGGCAGGCAGGCGCCCAGCGCGGTCTGCGCGGTGCGGTCGGGATCGATCTCGGTGACCGAACCGCCCGGACCGTACACGTAGTTGCTCATGTACGTGTACATGATCTTGTGGCCGCCGCTCTTCGACGGCATGACGATGAAGTCGTCGGTCAGCGAGGAGCGACGCACCTGCGAGCCGCACACGGCGAGATCGGCCTTCTTGATGTTGCGTACGCTGGTGATGTCGTAACGGAACACGTTCTTGGTGATCACGCCACCGGCGAAGGTGTACTTGTGCCCCGCCTCCAGGCCATCGCTGCCGTCGGAGATGTACGAGGTGTAGGCCAGCATGTGATGCGGGTCGTTGTGCGAGTCGGTGCGCAGCAGGTTCGCCGCACCGCCGCCGATGCTGCCGAGCAGCACGGACGGCAGTTCCGCCGTCCAGATCACGTTGCCGTAGGTGGTCGAGTTGGGTTCGGCATCGACCACGGCGAGAAAGTCCTGCGCGGTCTGCGGATTGCAGACCGGCGTGGAGCAGCCGTCGCCGGTCCACAGCAGCAGCACCGCGCCGTTGGCGATCTGCGCGCCCGTGTACTTGTTGATGGCCGGCGCGGCGACGCCGCCCGTGCTGGCCGCGACCGCGTCGCGCGTGCTCAGCGTCTGCGTGACGTTGCTGGTGTTGCCGATGGTGCTGGTGACGCCATTGACCACATTGCCGAGCAAAGCACCGCCTTGTGCGACCGGCGCGGCGCTGGCCGAACCGAACGAAGCAAGCGTTGCGGCGCCGAACAGCGCGCTGGCAACGGTGACGGCCGCCCGTGGCACCCCCCTTCGGGTGCGGCGTTTGGTTACGCTCATCTTGTGACTCCTTGAGATTTTGTTTAGCAAATCGAAGTGGGGATGCACCGACAGCACACGCCTCATGTGAGGTGGCTGGCTTCGTCTGCTTTCCGCTCCCTGCGGTGGGGCCAAGATACCGTCGGACCCGACGTGTGGTTCACGTTGTAACTAGAATATTTCAGGGTGTTCTGAGCGCCGGTGGTTCTAAGGAAAACGCTCTTTCCCCGATCGGTCCCAGCCTGTAAGAAGTGTCTGACGCCACGAGGCGCGTCGCCAAAAATCGGCCCGGGCGCTGCGCCCGATACCGCCGCAGCGTCGACATCGACCGCCTCATTTCACGACACAGGAACAGGAGCCGCGACGAACCATGGCATCGTCCCACTTGCAGGACACCCCGATCCCGGTGCGGTACAAACTCGCCGCGCTGTGGACGAGCACGATGTTCTGCTATGTCTACGGCGACTACTTCCAGATGTACGTGCCCGGCAAACTGCAGGCCATGCAGGCCGGACAACTGGCTTTCGGCGCCGCCACGCAGGGCGCGCTGGTCGGCACCACCATTCTGATGGCCGTGCCCAGCCTCATGATCGTGCTATCGCTGCTGCTGCCGCCGGCGATCTGCCGCTGGCTCAAGCTCGCGGCCGGACTGTTCTATGCCGCGATCATGCTGCTGATCCTGTTCGGTGGCGCGTGGACCTTCTACCTGCTGTTCGCGACGATCGAGGTCGTGCTTACGCTGCTGGTCGTGGCGCATGCCTGGCGCTGGCCGCGGGCCGCGCCTGCTCAGTAGCTCGGGTCCAGCGCCTGGCGACGCAGCCGATCCACCGCCGCCATCGCATAGCGCTCGATCAGCCACGGCGTCAGGAAGCTGTCGAGCAGCGTCGATGACAGCAGGCCGCCGAACATCACCACGGCGACCGGATGCAGCATCTCCTTTCCGGGCGCCTGGCCCGAGACCAGCAGCGGCGACAGCGCCAGCGCGGCGATGGCCGCCGTCATCAGCACGGGCACCAGGCGTTCGGACGCGGCGCGCAGCAGCAGCGCGCGATCGGGTGGCTGCTGCCGCGCAATCGACAGGTTCAGCACGTGACTGAGCTTGAGCAGTGCGTTGCGCGCGGCGATGCCGCTCAGGGTCACGAAGCCCACCGCGCTGGCGATGCTCAGCGGCGTCGCGCTGATCCATAGCGCCAGCAGGCCACCGACGGCCGACAGCGGCACCACGACCATGACGATGGCGGTCAGCCGGGCATCGCGGTAACGCGCATGGATCACCGCGCTCATGAGCAGCAAGGACAGTGCGCCGAGCAGGCCCAGGCGGCTCAGGCCCTCGCCGCGCGCAGCGAGTTCGCCTTCGATGCGCAACTCATAGCCGCGCGGCAGCGAGAGC
>JALRLM010000349.1 GCA_023254435.1 Hydrocarboniphaga sp. | reverse complement strand
CTCGAGCATTGCCGCCGCATCGCCCGCCACTTCGATCTGTATCGCGATGCGGTGTTCTCGATCATCGCCGGCGTCTACTACTGGATCCCGAAGTGGACCGGCCGCATGTACAACGAGTTCTGGGGCAAGGTGCACTTCTGGCTCTCGGCCGTCGCGATCAACGTCACCTTCTTCCCGCAGCACTTCTCGGGTCTGGCCGGCATGCAGCGCCGCGTGCCCGACTACGCGGTGCAGTTCACCGATTTCAACCAGATCTCGACGGTCGGCGCGTTCGTGTTCTTCGTCGCGCAGTTCATCTTCATCTTCAACATGCTCAAGTGCATGGCCAAGAAGGGCACGCCGGCTACCGATCGCGTCTGGGAAGGCGCGCATGGCCTGGAGTGGACGGTGCCGTCGCCGGCGCCGTACCACACCTTCGTCGATCCGCCTTACGTGGGTGATGCCGAAACCAATCTGCACGACACCGCCAAGGCGCATCACTGATGACGATGGACGAGGATCGCAAGCGGGCCAAGCGCAACGTCGTTCTGGCGCTCGTGCACGTGTTGCTGGCGGTCCTCGTGCTGGCGGGTTTCATCTACGCGCAGATGCCGCGCTGATCGCATGAGCGAGCGCGCCGACCGCAAGCCCTCCGCGACGCGCACGGCCCTGATCATGGTGGCCGTGGTGTTCGGGATGTTCGGTTTCGGTTACGCCACGGTGCCCTTGTACAACGCCTTGTGCGAAGTGGTCGGGCTCAATGGCAAGGTGAAGTCGGAGGCCGTCAGCGAAGCGCAACCGCTGAGCGTGGATCGCTCGCGGCTCGTGAAGGTGCAGTTCGTGACCACCGTCAACGGAGGGCACAACTGGGAGTTCCGCTCCGAGCAGGCCCAGGTGGAGGTGCATCCGGGCGAGTTCTCGACCGTGCTCTTTCATGCACGCAATACCGAGGACCACGACATCGTGGCCCAGGCGGTGCCCAACGTGGCGCCGACGACGGCGGCCAGGCACCTGCGCAAGTCGGAATGTTTCTGCTTCAACAACCAGCCCTTCAAGGCTGGCGAAGAGAAGGAAATGCCGGTCCGTTTCGTCATCGACCCGGAACTGCCGGCGGACGTGGATACGGTGACCCTGTCGTATACTTTTTTTGACGTGACCCGGACGGCGGCGCAAACCGCGATCGCGCCGCCCAACAGCTAACGAGGTTTGAGAGAGACCCATGGCGACTGCAGCCCACGATCACGCCCCGGACAAGAGCCACTACTTCGTCCCGGAACCGACCGCATGGCCGTTCATCCTGACCGCGGCGCTGGTGGCCTGCGTCATCGGCGGCTGGGGCTATCTGGAAGACCAGCACATCGGTCCGATCCCGGCCACGGTCGGCGCCCTGCTGGCGATCTACATCATCTTCCGCTGGGTGCGCGGCGTCTGCCTGGAGAGTGAATCGGGCGCCTACAACGCGCAGGTCGATCGCACCTACCGCATGGGCATGGCCTGGTTCATCTTCTCCGAGGTCATGTTCTTCGCCGCCTTCTTCGGCGCGCTGTGGTACACGCGCCAGATGTCGGTGCCGTGGCTGTCGGGTGAGGGCACCAAGATGGCCACACATCTCACGCTGTGGCCGGGCTTCGAGAACGTGTGGCCCACCAACGGTCCGAACGCGCTCAACGGCAAGTTCGAAACGGTCGGCGCCTGGGGCCTGCCCTTCGTCAACACGGTGCTGCTGATCACCTCCGGCATCACGCTCGAGAAGGCGCACCACGACCTCAAGAACAACCATCGCCTGTCCTGCATCATCTGGATGTGGGTGACGGTCGCGCTGGGCTCGCTGTTCCTGTACTTCCAGGCCAGCGAATACATCCACGCCTACCACGAGCTCAATCTCAAGCTGACCTCGGGCGTCTACGGCTCCACCTTCTTCATGCTGACGGGCTTCCACGGCTTCCACGTGACGCTCGGCACGCTGATGCTGGCGATCATCGCGGTCCGCCTGATGCTGGGTCACTTCAAGCCCGACAGCCACTTCGGCTTCGAGGGCGTGGCCTGGTACTGGCACTTCGTGGACGTGGTCTGGATCGGTCTGTTCATCTTCGTCTACATCGCCTGATCGGCGCTGCAGACAACAAAAAGGCCCGCTAGGCGGGCCTTTTTGTTGAACGTCGATCGCTCGTGCGAGCGACCTCGACGATGCTACGGCGGCGCTAGCCGCCGACGCCGTGCGGTTTCACCCAGCCCATGAAGAAGGCCAGCACCAGGAACAGGACCAGCAGTGCCTGCAGACCCACGCGCAGGATCAGCGCCCACATCGCGCGGCGCTTGCTGCCGGGATCGCGCACCACGAAGTAGCCGGCGGCCAGCAATGCGGCGACGATGGCGATGAGAAACAGGACGATGAGGCCGGTAGTGAACATGCCGAATGCAGTCTCCGTGACGTGGCGTCGGAGCCCATGGTATCGCTCCTGGCCGATCGCCGGCCCCTGACGCGATGAGCCTCACGCACAAGCCGCCACTGCGCTTCCGGCCGCCGCCATGGGCCTGGGCCGGATTGATTCCGGCGCTCGCGCTGTTGCTGACCCTGGGCAGCTGGCAGCTGCGGCGCGGGATGGAAAAGATCGAGCTGCAGCAGAAGCTCGACGCCGCGCAGACGCTGGCACCGACGCCGCTCGCAGCCGGTGCCGCGCCGCCGCCGGCGTTCGGTGCGCTGCACGCGAGCGCGGCGGGCCGCTACGACGGCGCGCATCAGCTGCTGCTCGACAACGAGAGCCACGAAGGCCGCCCCGGCTATCATGTGCTGACGCCGCTGCGTCTGGCGGATGGCGCCATCGTCGTCGTCGACCGCGGCTGGGTGCCGCAGGGCGCGCAGCGCAAGGCCGGCGTGAGCATCGACATCGACGATTCGTCGCGCGAGCTCAGCGGTCTGTGGCGCCGTCCGGTTCAACCCGGACTGCGTCTGGCGACGGATAATTGCGCCGCCGGTGAGTGGCCCCGCGTGGTGCAGTATCCGGAGGTGGGGGATCTGCGCTGCCTCTACGGCGAATCGGTGCTGCCCGGTGTGCTGCTGCTGGCGCCCGATGCCACCGATGGCTACGTGCGCGACTGGCGCGTGAGCACGGGCTTTCCGCCGCAGCGACATTACGCTTATGCCGCACAGTGGTACGCCTTCGCCGCCACGCTGCTGTTCCTGTTCATCAAGCTCAACCTGAGACGTTCCGCCTCATGAATGCTGTCCCGCCTACCACGACAGGCCGTGCGCGCCTGACCGGACGCGTGCAGTTCGTGCTGCTGGCGCTGCTGTTCTTCGCGCCGTTCGCCGCCGCCTGGATGCTGTACTTCTACTTTCCGAACAGCCGTCCGAGCGGCACGACCAACTACGGCGAACTCGTGACGCCGCCGCGCGAACTGCCGGAGTGGACCTGGGTCGGCGCCGACGGCCAGGCCGTGGGCAGTCGCAGCCTGCAGGGCAAGTGGCTGCTGATCCAGCTCGTCGAAGGCGACTGCGACACCGCCTGCGTCGACCGCCTGATGCTGACGCGCCAGACCCGCACGGCCATGGCCGCCGATCGCGAGCGCGTGCAGCGCGTGGTGCTGGGCGACGAGGCCGCCGGTGTGCCGGCGCTGCGCGAGCGCCACCAGGCCGAGCAGCCCGACGCGCAATGGTTCGGCAGCGCCGATCTGGCGGCCGTACGCGCCTTTTTCGGCTCGCAGGACGCCGAGGCGCTGTTCCTGGTCGACCCGGCCGGCAACTACCTGATGGTCTATCCGGGCGGCAAGGGCACCCAGGCCGACTTCAAGGGTATTCAGAAAGACCTGCGCAAGCTGCTCAAGCTGTCGCGCCTGGGCTGATCGTCCCAGCCGCAGCCCCGATCCGGGCGGTCGGCTAGAATGCCGCCCGCTGCGCCCGCCACCTGCTCCTTTAGCCCGCTCATGCTCTGGTTTCGCCGTCTCAATTTCGTCGCCGTGCTGCTGTGTTTCGGCGTGGTGGTGCTCGGTGCCTTCGTGCGCCTGTCCGACGCCGGCCTGGGTTGCCCGGACTGGCCCGGCTGCTATGGCCACGTCGGCGTTCCCGAGGCCGATCACGAAATCGCCTCGGCCGAAGCGGCCTTCCCGAATCGCCCGGTCGAAGCGCCCAAGGCCTGGAAGGAAATGATCCATCGCTACCTGGCGTCGACGCTGGGCCTGCTGATCGTGGCGCTGGCCGTGCTCAGCACGCGCCTGCCCGGCGCGCCCAGGAAGCTGCCCTGGGTGCTCGTGGGCCTGGTCATCTTCCAGGGCTTGCTGGGCATGTGGACGGTGACGCTGCTGCTCAAGCCGCTGATCGTTACCGGGCACTTGATCGGCGGACTCACCACGTTTTCGCTGCTGCTGTGGATGTGGCTGGCGCAGCGGCCGCGCGGTACGGTAGCGGCGCCGCGCCCGTTGCTGGGCGTGGCGGCCGTGGGACTGGTGCTCGTGGCGCTGCAGATCTTCCTGGGTGGCTGGACCAGTACCAACTATGCCGCGCTGGCCTGCCCGGACTTTCCGACCTGCCAGTACCGGTGGGCGCCCGAGACCGATTTCAAGACCGCGTTCACGCTGTGGCATGGCCTGGGTATCAACTACGAGCACGGCATTCTCGACGCGCGCGCACGCGTCACCATTCACTGGATGCATCGCATCGGCGCTGTGGTGGTGACCCTGTTCCTGCTGCTGCTGGCGACTGCGCTGCTGCGTTGCCGCGAAGGTGTCTGGCGCGGCTTCGGTTATGCGGTGCTGGGCGTGCTGCTGCTGCAGCTGACGCTGGGTATCACCACCGTGCTGTTCCAGCTGCCGCTGCCGCTGGCGACCGCGCACAACGCCGGCGCCGCGCTGCTGCTGGCGACGATGGTGGCGCTCAACGTGCGGCTGCGGCTGGCGCCGCCACGCTGAGCCCGTGGCAAATCCGGACATGACCACGACCGCCACCGCCGAGCGCTCGCTGCTCCACGAGTATTACGAGCTGTGCAAGCCGCGCGTGGTCATGCTGATCGTGTTCACCGCGATCATCGGCATGTTCCTGGCCGTGCCGGGCCTGCCGCCACTGGCGGCGCTGCTGTGGGGTACGCTGGGCATCACCTTGCAGGCCGCGTCGGCCGCCGCCATCAACCAGATCATCGACCGCAACATCGACGCCAACATGGCGCGCACCTGCGGTCGTCCGCTGGTCACCGGGCGCCTGGGCATGACCGAGTCGATCGCCTTCGCCACCGCGATCGGCCTGGCCGGTTTCGCGCTGCTGTGGTTCCTGGTCAACCCGCTCACCGCCGTGCTCACGCAGTTCACGCTGGTGGGCTACGCCGGCATCTACACGCTGTATCTCAAGCGCGCGACGCCGCAGAACATCGTCATCGGCGGCGCCGCCGGTGCCGCGCCGCCGGTGCTGGGCTGGGTTGCCGCGACCGGCGAACTGCACGGGCATTCGCTGATCCTGTTCCTGATCATCTTCATCTGGACGCCGCCGCATTTCTGGGCGTTGGCGATCGAGCGCCGCGACGAGTACGCCAAGGCCGGCATTCCGATGCTGCCGGTCACGCACGGCATCGAGTTCACGCGCACGCAGGTGCTGCTGTACACGGTGCTGCTGGTCGTGGTGACCGTGCTGCCCTTCGTCACCGGCATGAGCGGCCTGCTGTATCTGCTCGGCGCGCTGGGCCTGGGTGGTGTGTTCCTGTACTACGCGATCAAGCTCAAGTTCGCGCCCGTGGCGGGCCTGCCGATGAAGACCTTCGGCTACTCCATCGTCTACCTGATGGGCATCTTCAGCTTTCTGCTGGTGGATCACTACCTGCGGCTGTTCTGAGCGATGAAGGCGATGGCGTGGGCCGCGACGACCGCCATCGTTCTGACGCTGACCGGCTTGTGGATGTGCGCTGCGCAGGAGCGCCCCGAAATTTCGTACCGCAGCATGAGCGAGGCTGTGCAGCACGGCGCCATAGACAGCGGCTGGATCCCCGAGTGGATTCCGGCCAGTGCCACCAGCATCCATGAAATCCACGATCTCGATACCAACGCCAGCATGATGGTGTTCGAGATGCCGGCTGGATCGACATGGCCGCTGCCCTCGCATTGTCACCCGGTGTCTGTGGCTGGGATCGGGGGTATGCCCTTTTCACCGCCATGGTGGCCCGAGGCGGACGAGCTGGCGAAGTCGTACTCGTTCCATCGTTGTGCCGAAGATCCGACTGTCGGGCGGGCTCAATGGGCAGCACGGCATCACTTGGGGATACGGGGCCTGTTCTGGCGCTCGTAGGTGCCGATCACAGCCAGTCTGGCGGGCTGGGCTTCTGCTTTCGAATCGTGGCGATATCCCGGTGGTGCCGGCATGTCGCAGTTCGGACCCGCTTGGGTATGCTGTGTCTCCCGATGTAGCAGCCGAGCAAGGCATGAGCGACGAGCGTTTGCGTGTGGTGGTGGGCTGGCACATGCACCAGCCCGAGTATCGCGACCCGGCCACGGGCGTGTCCGCGCTGCCCTGGACTTATCTGCACGCCATCAAGGATTACTCCGACATGGCGGCGCATTTCGAGGCCGACGCGTCGGCTCGCGGTGTCGTCAACTTCGCGCCGCTGCTGCTCGAGCAGATCGAGGCGCGTGCGCAGACCATCGCCGGTTTTCTCGATCATGGTGCGCCGCTCAAGGAGCCGCTTCTCGAAGCGCTGGTGGCCGAGCGCTATCCGACGGACGCGGCCTCGCGCGCCGCGCTGATCCAGGCCGGGTTGCGTTCGCATCGCGAGCGCCTGATCGCGCGCCATGCGCCCTACGAGGCGCTGTTCCAGATTGCCGAGCGGCTCAAGACGGAGCCCGGGTTCGCGGCGTATCTGAGCGACGCCTACATCGCCGACACGCTGACCTGGCTGCATCTGGCCTGGATGGGCGAAACCATCCGCCGCGACAGCGTGCTGGTGCAGCAGCTCAGCGAGCAGGGCCGCGAGTTCACGCGCGAACAGCGGCTGGCCTTGCTCAAACTCATCGGTGAAGTGTGCGCCGGCATCATTCCGCGCTACCGCAAGCTGGCCGAATCGGGTCGCGTGGAGCTGTCGACCACGCCCTACGGGCATCCCATCGTGCCGCTGTTGCTCGACCTGCAGTCCGCGCACGAGGCCATGCCGGGCGCGCCGCTGCCCGATGCGGCGGCGCAGTATCCGGGTGGCGAGGCGCGTTCGCGCTGGCATTTCGAGCGCGGTCTGCAGGTATTCGAGCGCTGCTTCGGTTTTCGGCCCAAGGGCTGCTGGCCTTCCGAGGGCTCGCTCAGCGAAGCCACGCTGAGCCTGCTGCCGGAGTTCGGCTATGAGTGGACGGCTTCGGGCGGCAACGTGCTGCATCACAGCGCGCTCGACACGCATCCGCGCGCCGCGCCGGCCAATGCGCCGATCCGCTTCGGCGAGCAGCGCATCGCCTGCGTGTTCCGCGACGACGAGCTGTCGGATGCGGTGGGCTTCCAGTACCAGACCTGGCATGCCGACGACGCCGTCGATCATCTGCTCGGGCGCCTGGAATCGCGCGCCTGGCAGTCCCCGCGCGGCCTGCTGCTGATCTACCTCGACGGCGAGAACGCCTGGGAGTTCTATCCGTACAACGCCTACTGGCTGCTGTCGACGCTGTACAAACGCATCGCCGCGCATCCGCAGCTCAAGCTCTGCACGATGAGCGAAGCACTGGCCGACGAGCCGGTTTTTGCGCAGCTACCGCGCATCACTGCGGGCAGCTGGGTCTACGGCACGTTTTCGACCTGGATCGGCTCGGCCGACAAGAATCGCGGCTGGGATCTGCTCGTGCACGCCAAGCGCGCCTACGACCGCGTGGTCGCCGCCGACAATCTGAGTGCGCAGCAGCTCGCCGACATCGACCGCCAGCTCGCGGTCTGCGAAGGCTCGGACTGGTTCTGGTGGCTGGGCGACTACAACCCCGATCGCGCCGTCAGCGACTTCGAGTCGCTGTATCGCCTGCATCTGCGCCGGCTCTACGAGCTGCTCGGCGAACCGCCGCCGCCCGAACTCGCTGCCGTGCTGAGCCATGGCCAGGGCGATCCGGCCGCGGGCGGCACCATGCGCGCAGCGAACTAGGGCCTGCGTCGTGGCGCGCGAAATGGCGTCAACAGGCCCTGGACGATGGCGGTGAGTCGAGGCTGCGCTTCAGGCTCGCCTTTCTAAGCTGTCGCTCACATTCCCCGATTGCCGGACCGATCGCATGGCCTCGACCGCCGCCCAGAAAGCCGACAAGACCGCCACCGAGGCGGCCGTGAACCCGTTGGCGAAGCGCCGGGCCGGCGTGCTCGCGCACATCACTTCGCTGCCCGGGCCGCTGGGCAACGGCGATTTCAGCCACGACGCCTATCGCTTCGTCGACTTCGCCGCGCAGGCCGGTTTCAGCGTCTGGCAGGTGCTGCCGCTGAATCCCACGCACGATGACGGTTCGCCGTACTACAGCACCTCGGCCAACGCCGGCAATCCGCTGCTGATCAGCCTGGACTGGCTAGTCGATCGCGGCTGGCTCGGCGGCTACGAGCGTGGACTGTCACGTACCGAGGCCAAGCGACATCGCAGTGCCTGCCTGCACGAAGCGCATCGCGCTTTTCTGCAGAGCGCAACGTCGGAGTGGCGGGCGCGTTACCGGCGCTTCTGCGAGGAATCGGCCTACTGGCTCGACGACTATGCGCGTTTCGTCGCTTTCGACGCCCAGCAGCGGACCAGCTGGGTCGACTGGCCCGAGGCGCTGCGTAGCCGGCGCGGCGCGGCCTACGACAAGGCGTTGGAGCAGATCGAGGCGCGCTGCGAGTTCGAGCGCTTCGTGCAGTTCGTGTTCGCCGCGCAGTGGACCGAGCTGCGCGCCTACGCGCACCAGCGCGGCGTGCACCTGTTCGGCGATCTGCCGATCTTCGTCGCGCATCACAGCGCCGACGTCTGGGCCCAGCCCGAGCTGTGGCAGCTCGACAAGGCCGGCCAGCCCGAGGTCATCGCCGGCGTGCCCCCCGATTACTTCTCGGAAACCGGCCAGCTCTGGGGCAACCCGCTGTATCGCTGGGAGCGTCATCGCCAGCGGGGTTTCGATTGGTGGGTTCAGCGTCTGGCGCGCCAGCGCGAACTGTTCGACCTGCTGCGCATCGATCACTTCCGCGGCCTGGAGGCCTGCTGGGAGATTCCCCATGGCGACACCACGGCCATCAACGGCGCCTGGGCGCCGTCGCCGGGTGACGAGCTGCTCGCCACCGTCAGGCAGCGCCTGGGCGAGCTGCCGCTGGTGGCCGAGGACCTGGGCGAAATCACGCCCGAGGTCGATGCCTTGCGTCGCCAGTACGGCCTGCCGGGCATGCGCGTGCTGCAGTTCGGTTTCGACGGTGACCCGGCCAACCTGCATCTGCCGCACAACTACGGCGCCGACTCGGTGGCCTACACGGGCACGCACGACAACGCCGTGACGCGCGAATGGTTCGACGGCCTCGACGCGCGCGGGGCGGCCTACGTCCAGCGCTATCTGGGCGATGCCTCGGCGATGCCCGACCCGATGATCCGCGCCGTGTACGCGTCCACCGCGCAGCTCGCCGTCATCCCGATGCAGGACGTGCTGGGCTTGGGCGCCGGGCATCGCATGAACACGCCCGGCACGCTGGACGAGCGCAACTGGTGCTGGCGTTTCGACTGGTCGCAGCTGCCGGAAGGTCGCAGTGCCGCGCTGGCCGAACTGGCGCGGCTCTACGGCCGCTGAGCCCAAGGCCGGCGCCATACACCCTCGTAGGGCAGGATCCTGTGAGGACGGCGAGACCCAAAGAAAAAGCCGCCCCGAAGGGCGGCTTTTTCTTTGGCGACGATGCCAGGACGATCAATGGTGATGGTGGTGATCGTCCCAGTCGCGGCCCCGGCCATTGCCACGACCTCGACCATGGTTGCACTGCCGATGGTCGCCGTGATCGTGGTAATAGCGCACATCGCGAACCACCACGGTACGCGGCGGACCGTAATAAACCGGCTGCGGCGCATAGACCACGCGCGGCGGCGGAGGCGGTGCGTAATAGGGGTCGTAGTAAACGCGCTCGCGATACACGGGCGGAGGCGGTGCGCGGTAGTGGTTGTCGTACTGAACGTATGCCGGTGCCGGCAACCCGATCGCGATCGAGACGCGGCTGTCGGCGCTCGCCGTGCCGATTCCGCAGGCGACGAGCGCCGCTGCGGCAAGCCATTTGACGAGTTTCATGGTGACTCCAGAACAATCCCCGGGGCGGGTGATCGCACTATGAGTTCATGCAATGAACCCGATCTGAACTGATCGTGCGTGCAGAATGCAGTCCAACTTCCTGTCTAGGATCACCGGTGATCGTGTCGACGAGCCGGCGACCGGCACCAACAAAAAACGCCCGGATGACCGGGCGTTTTCGACAGCGGGCGATGCGGCTAGAAAACTTAGCCCGAACGCTTGCGCTCGTGCTCCTTGAGGAACTTCTTGCGGATGCGGATGCTGGTCGGCGTCAGTTCCACGAGCTCGTCTTCGTTGATGAACTCCAGCGCCTGCTCCAGCGAGTGCTTGACCGGCGGCGTCAGGATCACGTTTTCGTCCGAGCCCGAAGCGCGCATGTTCGTGAGCTTCTTGCCCTTGAGCACGTTGACCACGAGGTCGTTGTCGCGCGAGTGGATGCCGACGATCTGGCCTTCGTACACGTCGATGGCGGGGTCCACCATCATGCGGCCGCGCTCCTGCAGGTTGAACAGCGCGTAGGGCGCGGTCTTGCCCTGTTCGTTGGAGATCAGCACGCCGTTGTGGCGCTGGCCGATGTCGGCGTTGTCGGCCTTGGGACCGAAGTGGTCGAAGTTGTGGAACAGCAGACCGGTGCCCGAGGTCATCGACATGAACTCGGTCTGGAAGCCGATCAGGCCGCGCGAGGGGATCATGTACTGCAGGCGCACGCGACCCTTGCCGTCCACCACCATGTCGAGCATCTTGCCGCCGCGCTCGGCCAGGCCCTGGATGGCGCCGCCCTGGTTGGCTTCCTCGACGTCGGCCACCAGCGATTCGTAGGGCTCGCAGATTTCGCCGTCGACTTCCTTGAGGATGACCTGCGGACGCGACACGGCGATTTCGAAGCCTTCGCGGCGCATGTTCTCGAGCAGGATGCCCAGGTGCAGCAGGCCGCGGCCGGAGACGCGGAACTGGTCGGGGCTGTCGCCCGGCTCGACACGCAGGGCGACGTTGGTCTGCAGCTCTTTCTGCAGGCGGTCGCCGATCTGGCGGCTGGTGACGAACTTGCCTTCCTTGCCCGCGAACGGCGACTTGTTGACCTCGAACACCATGCTCATGGTGGGCTCGTCGACGGTCAGCGTCGGCAGCGCCTCGGGCACCTTGGGATCGCAGATGGTTTCGGAGATGCCCAGTTCGGTGATGCCGGTGACGGCGATGATGTCGCCGGCTTCGGCTTCGGGCACTTCGACCTTGTCCAGGCCCATGAAGCCCAGGATCTGCAGCACGCGGCCGGTGCGCACTTCGCCGTTGCGGTTGACCACGGAGACCGGCGAGTTCGCCTTGATCTTGCCGCGGCTGATGCGGCCCGTGCCGATCACGCCCACGTAGGAGCTGTAGGCCAGCGAGATGACCTGCATCTGGAACGGACCGTCGGTGTCGACCTTGGGCGGGGCCACCTTGTCGACGATGGTCTGGAACAGCGGGTCCATATTGCCTTCACGCACCGAGCCCTCGAAGCCGGCGTAGCCGTTGAGCGCCGAGGCGTAGACGATGGGGAAATCGAGCTGGGTGTCGGTGGCGCCGAGCTTGTCGAACAGGTCGAACACCTGGTCGACGACCCAGTCCGGACGCGCGCCGGGGCGGTCGACCTTGTTGATCACGACGATCGGGTTCAGGCCCATTGCGAAGGCCTTCTGCGTCACGAAGCGGGTCTGCGGCATGGGGCCGTCCTGCGCGTCGACCAGCAGGCAGACGCAGTCGACCATGCTGAGCACGCGTTCCACTTCGCCACCGAAGTCGGCGTGGCCAGGGGTGTCGACGATGTTGATGCGGAAGTCGGTGCCGGTGCGCTTGTCGTGCCAGCGGATCGCCGTGTTCTTCGACAGGATGGTGATGCCGCGCTCACGCTCCAGGTCGTTGGAGTCCATCACGCGGTCGCCGAGGTTCTCGCGGGCGTCGAGGGTTTGGGACTGACGCAGCAGCTTGTCGACGAGGGTGGTCTTGCCATGGTCGACGTGGGCGATGATGGCGATGTTGCGGAGATTCTGGATCACGAAAGCACCAGCAGGTTTTAAGGACGGAATCGCGGCGATCCCGCTTTGAAAATCCGGGTCGGGCGACCCGAAAGAACGGCCAGGACGGCCAAAAGGTCGCGGAGTATACGCGCTGCGCCATTACGCCGCACCTGTCAAGCCTGCTGCTGGGCCGGCTTGCGGCGCTAAACTGCGGCTTTGCTGGGCAATCCGGGTCGCGATGAGCCTCTTTCGCCAAGCTGCACGACTGATCCTGGGCCGCAAGCTCGACCCCTTCGACCCCGATACCCGCCACAGCATCGCCCTGATCGCCATCCTGGCCTGGGTCGGGCTGGGTGCCGACGGCCTGTCCTCGTCCTGCTACGGCCCCGAGGAGGCCTTCCTGGCGCTGGGCGAGCACACCGACATGGCGCTGTTCCTGGCGCTGGCGACGGCGGTGACGGTCTTCGTGATCGCCGCTTCGTACAACCAGGTCATCGACCTGTTTCCCTCCGGCGGCGGTGGCTACAAGGCCGCGACCAAGCTGATCGGTCCGCGCGCCGGCCTGGTCAGCGGATCGGCCCTGATCGTCGACTACGTGCTGACCATCGCCATTTCGGTGGCCAGCGGCACCGACGCGCTGTTCAGCCTGCTGCCGCCCGGCCTGCACGGCTACAAGCTGCCGGCCGAGGCGCTGCTGGTCTGCCTGCTGCTGACCTTGAACCTGCGCGGCATGAAGGAATCGATCAGCGTGCTGGCGCCGGTTTTCCTGGGCTTTCTGGTCACGCACGTGGCGCTGATCGTCTACGGCGTGGGCGCGCATTCCGAAGGCATTGGCACGCTGTGGCCGCAGTCGGTGGCCGAGGCCGAGAAGCTGTCGGCCGAAAGCGGCTGGTTCTTCGTCGTCGCGCTGTTCCTCAAGGCCTACTCGATCGGCGGCGGCACCTACACGGGCATCGAGGCGGTATCGAACAACGTCAACATGCTGGCCGAGCCGCGCGTCAAGACCGGCCACTGGACCATGTTCTACATGGCCTTCTCGCTGGCTTTCATGGCCGGCGGCATCATCCTGCTCTACCTGCTCTGGGATGCGCAGCACGTGCCCGGGCAGACGCTCAACGCGGTGACCTTCCGACAGGTCATCGGCAATGCCATCGCCGACCAGACCGTCGCCGGGATCGCGCTCAGCGTGGTGCTGATCTTCGAGGTGGGCCTGCTGCTGGTCGCCGCCAATACCGGCTTTCTGGGCGGCCCGGCGGTGCTCGCGAGCATGGCCTCCGATCGCTGGGTGCCGCGCCAGTTCCGCCAGCTGTCGAATCGCATGGTGACGCAGAACGGCGTGCTGCTCATGGGCATTGCCGCGCTGCTGATCGTGCTGGCCACGCGCGGCAAGGTGGCGCTGCTCGTGGTGCTCTACAGCATCAACGTCTTCATCACCTTCACGCTGACGCTGTTTGGCCTGTGCCGGCACTGGTGGCAGCAACGCCAGTATGTGCTGCGCTGGCGTCGCCAGCTGCTGCTGTCGCTGATCGGCCTGCTCGTCACCGGCTTCATGCTCACCGTGATCCTGGTCGAGAAGTTCCTGCTCGGCGGCTGGGTGACCTTGCTGATCACGGGCGCGGTGGCCGGCGTCTGCGTGCTGATCCGCCGTCACTACGACGAGGTGAAGCGCCTGATGGCACGTGTGGACCAGTTCGCTCCGCGCGTGAGCTGGGCCGACGATATGTTGCCGCCGCCCACCGATCACGACGCGCCCACGGCCATCGTGCTGGTCGGTGCCAATCGCGGTTCGGGTTATCGCACGCTGGAATGGGTGCGCGGCATGTTCCCAGGGCTTTATACGAACTTCGTCTTCGTCGCCGTGGGCGAGGTGGATCGCGACGCCTTCGACAGCGAGCGCTCGCTCGAGGCCCTGCGCGCGCGGCTGCAGAATTCGCTGGCCTACTTCGTCGGCTACTGCGCCAGCCAGGGATTGTCGGCCACCTCGTACGAAGCCTACGGCGCCGATCCGCAGAGCGAACTCGTGGCACTGATCGACAAGGTCTTCGACGATTATCCGAACAGCGTCTGCTTCGCCAGCCGCATCCTGTTCCGCCGCGAAAACCTGTTTACCTCGATGCTGCACAACCAGATGCCGATGGCCGTGCAGCGTCGCCTGCACGAGCAGAATCGCAAGATGATCATCGTGCCGCTCAAGATCGAGGAGGACGACAAGCCGCCGCCGTCCTCGCGCGTGCCGGTGCACTGAAACCTGAGGCCTGTCGTTCCCGCTGTCGGGGCATTTGACCCATCAGGCGAGCGGGCGTGTGCGGGGCTTCTGCATCGCTGCGCTCACTGCTGCCAGGCTTCGGTGGCCTCCCACAGCCGCAGATAGACCTCAGCCGACGAGAACAGCTCGCGCAGCGCGAGATTCACCTGCTCGGGCGTGCGATCGTCGGTGTGCAATTGCAGGTCGGCGATCTGGTCCGGATACAGGCCGTAGTGCGCCACGCCGCGACCGTCGTAGAGATCGAAGACGTGATCGCCGGTCACTTGGCGATCGAAGCGCACGCGGCCGTCGACCGAAGTGAAGGGATACAGCGGTGTGTCGGCCGGCGCGCTGTTGCCGGGCAGCGAGGCGATGCCGTTGACGTCGGAGGCCATGCCGGTGCCGACCACGCCGGCGACGCGATGCGCGGCGGGGCGATCCTCGACCTTGATGAGCCGATCGACCCAGGTCGCGCGCGAACTCGCGAAGCGGCCGATCATGCCGCCGTCGGCCGACAGGCGATCGAGCAGCTGCTCCGAGAACAGCCAGTCATGGCTGCTGATCAGGCCCGGATAGCCGTTGTTCTCCGCCAGTTCGAGAATGCGGTCGATCACGCCGAGGCTGCTGTGGTCCACCTCGATGAACATGCGGCGGCGCATCAGCTCCTGCACGAAGAACTGGCCCAGTTCGGTGATGCCGCGCTTGTTGCACAGCCCGTGTTCGGAAGCCGGTGCCAGTGGCGGTATCGGCAGCGCCTGACTGAGCTGGCCGTTGATGTACTCGAGCTGGCGCAATAGCTGGTCGATGATGCCGAGCGGATTGGCGCTGTCGGGATTGCTCGCCGAGTCGTCGCTGAAGCTTTCGGGGCAGGCCTCGAATTCCAGCGGATGGCCGGTTTCGGCGAGATTGCCCGCGTACAGGATGGTGCCGATGCCCAGCGCTTCGTCGGGCACCACGCCGCCGAAGGCGTTGTCGAACTTGTGGATCGGGAAGATGTGGCGGATGCCCGCGGCATAGGCCGCATCGAGCCGCTCCGCGATCTGCTCGCGCGTGCATTCGGGCACGTCGAGAAATTCGCCGCAGTCGAAGATCTTGGAGATTTCGATGCCCTGCACCACGGCGAGCTTGCCGTGTTCGATGACGCGACGCGCTTCACTCGGCGAGGTGACGATGCGGAACCAGCCCTTGCCGGGGCCGCCGTTCTGCGCATCGATGTAATCCTGCATCTCGCGCAGGCGCTGGGCCTGCAGCCGCCAGTTCACTTCGAAGTGGCAGTCGTTCTGCTTCTGCGGATTGAGCTGGCACAGGATTTCGTTGCCCGTGTAGTGATTCACGAGCAGGCGCAGGCCGCCCAGGTAGCTGCGCTCGATCCATTTGTAATAGCTCTGGTGATGCTGCAGCGAGTCGTAGCGCGGCCAGAAATCGAAGCTCGGCCAGCCTTGCGTTTCGTGCACGGGATTGAAGCCCGAGGTCACCGTCTCGACCAGCCCCAACGCGCCTTGCGGACCATGATTGACCTCGCAGTCGTCGAGCGCATGATCGATGCCGAACTTGTGGAAGGGGTCGCCGTAGTTCACGCGCCCACCGATGAACTCGTAGGCCGTGATGTGCGAATGTCCGTCGACGTAGCCGTACAGATCGTGTTCGCCGATCTGCGAAGCAGCGGCGCTCTGCGCGAACAGTGGCACGTCGCGCAGATAGATCGCCGGACCACGCGCATCGACGATCTGCGCGTTGGTGCCGGCTTCGGGAAACGCGACGCAGCCCTGCGCGGGCTCGATGCGGAACTCGGTGGCGATGCCGGCCGTGGTCGCGCTCGTGAGCGCCAGGATGCCGTGCGAGGCCGCGAGCCGCTGTCCGGTGATGGCCGACGTCAGGCTGAAGCGGCCGTTCGATGCCGGCAGCAGGTTCCACACCGCCAGATCGTTGGCATCGTCGACCATGGACAGGCTCGGATCGACGTCGATGCCGCCCAGGCCTTCGCCGACGCCACCGATGGTTTCGCCGCCTTCGCGGACGATGCCGCCGCCCGGCGCGAGCGGATCGAGCACGATGGCGGTGATGTCCCCCACGCCGGCGACCAGGTAGCCGACTTCGCCAACGAAGTTGCCGGCGGCGTCGAGAAATTCGCCGGCCGGATCGCTGATGCCCAAGAGCGACTTGGTTCCGCGTTCGCCGGGCGCGCGCTGGTAGGCCGACATCAGCAGGTAGGAGCCCAGCGCGGTCGGCCGCAGGCTGAAGGCGACGGCTCGCGCGGCGTCGTCGCTGAGACCGTAGTCGTTGCCGTCCAGGCTCACGTAGCCCGAATCGGAATGCAGGCGATAGCAGCCGTTGGCGAACGAATAAATCGTCTGCGCCGTATCGGCAGGCCCGCCGGAATCGCCCGGCGTGGCGCCCGATGGACTGCCCCCGCAGGCGGCCAGCAGCATCGTCGACACAATGCACGCCATCACCGGCGCGGCCGACAAAAACCGTCGTTCCATGAAACGCTCTCCTCGGGTCCGCATCTGGATGCGCGGACTCTCAAGCTGCAGCCTAGGTTTGATGACGGCGCGATGACGAGCGTAAAACCAGCCCAAGGCGACGGGCGGCGCAAAAAAAGGCCGGCATCTTTCGATGCCGGCCTCAATGCCCTCATGAGAGGCGCGAGAGAAGATTCGGTGCTTGGATCGGGAGATGGATCGGGAACTGCATCGGGAGCTGGATCTGCAATCGGATCGGGCGCGGGCCCGATCCGATCAGGCTCATTCGCCGAGTGCGAAGACCCAGACGCTGCCGCCTTCCGGAACCTTTTCGTCCCAGCCGGCGAGCTTGTTCATCTTGCTCTGCAGCCACTGGGCATCGACGCCGTAGCCCGACACCACGGCGATGTACTGCTTGCCGTCGATGGAGAAGGCGCTCGGGGGCGAGATGATGCCGGACGGGGTGGGGAACTCCCACAGCAGCTTGCCGCTCTTGGCGTCGTAGGCACGGAACATCTTGTCGTTGGTGCCGCCCGCGAACACCAGGCCACCGGCGGTGGTCAGGATGGAACCGAAGTTCCAGCTGGTCGGATACTTCTCGCGCCACACCACGTTGCCACCGTCCACGCTCCAGGCCTGGATGCCACCGATATGGTCGTAGCCGGGCTTGAGCGAGAGGTCGAGCTTGTTGATGTCCGCACCCGCCGACCACTGGCCGGGGATCACCGGCTGGATGATGCCGGTCAGCGTCAGGCAGTGGTTGTCGTTGTACGGCACGTACAGCATGCCGGTCTGCGGGTTGTAGGCTTCGTACGGCCAGTCCTTGCCGCCCCAGAGGCTCGGGCAGAAGGTGTGCGTCTCGCCGGTCTTGGGCTTGGCGTCCTCGTTGTAGGTCGGACGACCGGTCTTGGGATCGATGGTCTTGAACGCGGTGTTGGTGACGTAGGGCTCGGACTTGTTGTAGGCGATCTTGCCCTTGGCATCGCGGTCCAGCCAGTACAGGCGGCCGTTACGCTGGGCGCTGATCATGCCCGACACCTTCTTGCCGTTCTTGGTGTATTCCACCAGCGTCGGCGCGTTCATCGCGGCCCAGTCCCAGGAGTCGTTCCAGTGATACTGGAAGTGGCTCTTGATGTCGCCGGTATCCGGGTTCAGCGCGAGCACGGAAGCCAGGTACAGGTTGTCGCCCGGACGCTGGTCGCCCATCCACGGACCGCCGTTGCCGACGCCCCAGTAGATGACGTCGTTCTTGGCGTCGTAGTTGCCC
>JALRLM010000277.1 GCA_023254435.1 Hydrocarboniphaga sp. | reverse complement strand
GGTGTCTGCGCATCGGCCAGCCAGGCTTCGAGCCGGTCGGCCAGTTCGCGACCGTTGACCGAGACGTGGCGGCCCGAGTTGTAGCGCAGGTAGACCGGCGTGTAGCCGAACTCCGCGGCCAGCGCTTCGCCGTGATCGTGCAGGGCGCCGTCGTCGCGCCGGCGGCGCCACTGGCCGTCGTGCATGCACAGGCCGTGGATGAGCAGCAGCACGCGGCCGCCTTCGCAGCGCGGCAGATCGACGCCGTCGCGGCGCAGGCTCATCGGCAGCGCCAGCGTGTTGCCGCTGGCCGCCAGGTGATCGCCCAGCACGCCGTTGAGCGCGGCGATCACCGCATCGCGGCCGGCCGGGCTGTCGATGCCCAGGCGGTCGATCCAGGGCTGCAGCTGGGTCAGCGCGGCGTCGAGACCGCTACCGACCAGGCCGGTAATGCCGCGCACGCTGCGGTAGACCAGGCCGGTGATGCCGCGCGTGCGGCCCGGCGGCAGTTTGCCCAGCGGCCAGGGTGCGCGACCGATGTTGTGATGCATGTGCTCGACGATGTCGGTGATCGCCAGCGTGGCGCCCACGGCCAGCTGGGCGGCCGCGCGCAGATCGGAAGACCACATGGATCGCGATCCGAAGTCAGGGGTGTCCAGTGTGGTCGGCGCCACCGCCGCGGGCATTCGCCGGGCGGCAGCGGCCCGCGTCACTGCGGCCGCCAGCGCAGGCGGATCGGCCCGCGCCAGGGCGGGGTCGCCGGCTGGCCTCGCTGCAGCACCTCGATGCGGCCGTCCCGGGCCAGCGTCAGCGCGGCCTCGCGGATCGGCGCCATCAGCGCTCGCCACTGCGACTCGTCGTCGCGCAGGCTGCGCGCGACGTCGCTGGGACAGCAGGTTCCGGGATGACGCGCCTGTGCCAGTTCCAGGATGGCGGCGCGCAAAGCCTGCGGCGTCATCGCGGCGAACCGACAGCTAGCGCTTGGCCTGACGCGGCAGGGGCACCAGTTCGTCGGGCTGGAAGATGCCGCGCTTGAGCGTGTGCTTGGAGTCCTTCGATCCGGGCCTGCGGTATTCCACCTTGATGCCCTGGCGCGCGTGGCCGGTGACCGTGACGATGTAGTCGGTGGTCCACGAGAACTGCCAGGTGGAGCCCATCGGGTGCGTCTTGGCGGGATCGGCGGGGGCGACGTCGTCGCCGTCGTCGTTGAAATCGTCGTTCGACATGAGGATGCCGGCGAAAGGTTGGGCGCGATTATCCGGCGCGGGCGCGGCGAACGCACCTCTTGCCGGCTGGGGGAAAAGCCTCAGGCGGCGCCCGGCGCCGTCTCAATCGAATAAATTGCGCGCTTGGCCGCGACCTTGCGGCAACACGAACAAAGGAAACCCGCCCGCTCATGAAGCGCTCGAACCGCTGGGCAAGGCCCGCTCTGGCCCTGCTCGCCACGCTGCTGCCGATGACCGCCGCCCACGCCGCCGAAGGCATGTGGACGCTCGACAACCTGCCCAAGGAGGCGATGGCGAAGCAGTATCGCTTCAGCCCCGACCAGAACTGGGTCGACAACGCCATGCAGTCGTCGGTACGCCTGGCCAACGGCTGCTCGGGCTCCTTCGTGTCGGCCAACGGCCTGGTGCTGACCAATCACCATTGCGTCGAGGAATGCGCACAGCAGCTGTCGACCGCGCAGGACAACCTGATCGACAACGGCTTCCTGGCCAAAAAGATCGCCGACGAGCGTCGCTGCCCCGAGATCGAGATCAACCGCCTCGACAAGATCACCGACGTCACCGACAAGATCGGCAAGGCCACGCAGGGCAAGAAGGGCGCCGACTTCGCCAAGGCGCAGAAGGCCGAGAAGGCGAAGCTGGAATCCGAATGCGCCGGCAGCGACGGTGAAACGCGGCGCTGCGACGTGGTGGAGCTGTATCACGGCGGCCGCTACGCGCTGTATCAGTACCACCGCTTCCCCGACGTGCGCCTGGTGTTCGCGCCCGAGGCGCGCACCGCGTTCTTCGGTGGCGATCCCGACAACTTCATGTTTCCGCGCTACAACCTCGACATGTCGCTGCTGCGCGTCTACGAGGGCGGCAAGCCGGTGCGCGCCGGGCACTTCTTCCCGTTCAAGGCCGAAGGTCCCAAGGCGGGCGAACTGACCATGGTGACCGGCCATCCGGGCCGTACCAATCGCCAGCTCACGGTGGCGCAGCTGGCGTTTCTGCGCGACATGGAACTGCCGCAGCGCCTGTTCTACGGCAGCGAG
>JALRLM010000176.1 GCA_023254435.1 Hydrocarboniphaga sp. | reverse complement strand
CCTTGCGCAGGCCGTCGGCCTCGACGACGTCCAGAGGCGCCATCGGCACCGCCAGCCCGGCCTGGGCGAGCGCGTCGGCGGCGCCATCGCCGACCAGGCCCAGCATGGCGTCGGCCGAGGGCGTCAGCGTGAGCTTGGAGCGCAGCACGAACATGCGCAGGCGCCTGGCGACGGGCTCGATCAGGCCACGCGGCAGCTCGATGTCGATGCCTCCGTCGCGGCGCGACAGGGTGAGTACGGCGAGCATGCGGCCCTTGGCACTGTTGTAGCTCGACAGTTGCGCGCGATCCGGTGCAAGAGCCCGGATGTCGTTGCTGAGCTGGCCCTGCAGGAAGGCGTCGGTATCGGCGCCGCGGGCCTCGATGATCGCGCTCACCGCGTCCAAGCGGATGATCGACAAGCTATTGTTCATAAAGCGGCATTCGTTTTTCGGGGAGTTCCGATTCGGAATCGTGATGGCAATACAGGTGTCGCTTACATTGCGACTGATGTCCCAACTTTGTCACACTATGGCGGTTTCGGTATCCAGCTTCTGTATCTCGTCCAACAAAATGCAACCTGAGCCGAGCCGCTCTCCGAACGAGCCTGCCGCTGGCCAAGATGCGGCGGACCGCCGCGTCGAATCCACGAAAGGTGGTCCTGCCGTCGAAACGATCGTCCGTTTCGCGCCCAAGGCCCGGGAGAACGTGGCGCAGCCGCAGCAAGCCAAGCCGGTACGCGAAATTGGCGGGCGCAAAGACGGACCCGAACCGACACGTTACGGCGATTGGGAATTCAAGGGGCGCTGCATCGATTTTTGACGCGCTCCCTCCGTGCCGAAAGCTGTAGCAGACATCACGCATCGACCTAGAAAAGCCCATTTGCCATGGGCACTTCACGTCCCAGACCTCAAAGGGAGTCGGAATGAGCACTAAAAAGGCGTCGGCCGTCAGCCGGCCGTTGTCCCCCTTCATGATCGGCCCGTATTACAAGCCGCAGCTCACCTCGATGTTGTCGATCACGCATCGACTGGCCGGTCTGGTGCTGACGCTGGGTTCGCTGTTCATCGCCGGCTGGCTCGTCAGCCTGGCGGCCGGTCCGCAGTGGTACGGCCTCTACGCCCAGCACATGCTGGCCTGGTACGGCCAGATCCTGCTGTTCGGCTGGAGCTGGTGCTCGCTCTATCACCTCTGCAACGGCATCCGCCACCTGATCTGGGACACCGGCCGTGGTCTCGACATCAAGTCGGCCTACACCATGGGCTACGCCGTGCTGTTCACCTCGATCATCCTGACCCTCGCGGTCTGGATCATCGCCTACGCCGTCTGATCGGGAGCCCTCGATGAGCCTTCGTTCTCCGCTGTCCCGCGCTCGCGGCCTGGGTTCCGCCAAGTCCGGCGTCCATCACTTCTGGATCCAGCGCCTGACCGCCATCGCGCTGATCCCGCTCACGCTGTGGTTCGTGTTCTCCGTCGCCAACCTGGCCGGCGGCGACTACCAGGCCGTGCGCTGGTGGGTGAGCTATCCCAGCGTCGCCGTGATGCTGGTGCTGTTCATCGCCGTTTCGTTCTACCACGCCGCGCTCGGCGTGCAGGTCGTGGTCGAGGATTACGTCGGCCACGAAGGATTCAAGCTGCTGCTGATCCTCGGCAGCAAGTTCGGCCTCACGGTGCTCGGCCTCGCCAGCATCTTCGCCGTCCTCAAGGTCGCGCTCGGCTAACAGCCGCCGCCATTAGAACCAGAGACTGACCATGGCTTCCCAACCCGATATCGTTTTTCCCAAAGTTCGTCCCGGCTACGAAATCGTCCATCACGAGTACGACGTCGTCGTCGTCGGTGCTGGCGGTGCAGGCCTTCGCGCCACGCTGGGCCTGGCCGAAACCGGCCTCAAGACCGCCAACATCACCAAGGTGTTCCCGACGCGCTCGCATACCGTGGCGGCGCAGGGCGGCATCTCGGCCGCGCTCGGCAACATGGGGGAGGACGACTGGCGCTGGCACATGTACGACACCGTCAAGGGTGCTGACTGGCTCGGCGACCAGGACGCCATC
>JALRLM010000159.1 GCA_023254435.1 Hydrocarboniphaga sp. | reverse complement strand
TTCTGGCGCAGCGGAACGCGGCCTGCGAACTGGATAGAACATCAGCGTCCGGCCGAACTCGCCTGCATCGAGCAGGGCCTGGGACATCCGCAGACGCCGCTCAAGCTGATCGGCGCCAGGCAGGTTGGGCTCGGCACGCTGGCCGGCGCGCGACTGCTGCACCGTCTGCGCAGTGAGCAGCCGCAGCACTGGCTGATCTGGCCTTTCGACGGCCAGCCGCAAGACGACGACGCGCGATCGGTCTGCGTGGAAATGTACCCGCGCCTGTTCATCCGCCATGCCGGCGGCGGCAACGCCAAGCTGCGCGACGTGGCGGCGCTGGCCACGGCACTGCGCGCATTCGACAGCGCGGCGCCGCGACTGACGTACGTCGACGATCATCAGGCCGACGCGCTGGTCTCCGCCGCCGGCCTGCGCCACGACGCCGATCGTGAGTCCCTGTGGCGCGCTGGCATCGGCCAGCGTCATGGCTGGATCTTCGGCGTGCCGGCGATCAGGTCGTAAAGCCCGGCACCGTGCGCAGATAAGCGCGCAGCGCCTCGATGGCGTGGCGCACCTTGGCGGGCTGACCGTCCCGCTGCGGCGTCACCGCCAGCATCGGAATGGGCTCCAGGCTCCAGTCCGGCAGCACGGGCACGACACGGCCCGCGCGCAGATCGTCCTCGAAGTCCGGGCGCACGCCGCGCGCCAGCCCCAGTCCGGCCACGCACAGCTGCTGCACGGTGAACTGGTTGTTGCTGGATACGCGCGGCTCCAGATGCAGCACCTCGCGCTCGCCGGCCGGACCTTGCAGATCGAGCACGAGTCGACGCGGCTCGCGCGGCACGGCCACCCAGTCGTGGGCGCCCAGATCGGCCGGACGCTGCGGCACCCCGGCGCGTGCCAGGTAAGCCGGCGCGGCACAGAGCAGCCACTGCACGCGGCCCAGCGGCTGCGCCACCCACGACGAATCCGGCAAGGGGCCGCCACGCAAGGCCAGATCGATGCGCGCGTCGATGAGGTCGATCAGCGCGTCGTCCACCTGCAGATGCAGCGACAGCGCCGGATGCTGCGACAGCAGGCCGGCCAGCGCCGGCGCCACGTGGCGCGCGAAGCCCACGGGCGCGGAGACGCGCAGTTCGCCTTCGGGCGCATCGCGCGCCAGCCGCAGCTGGCCGCGGGCGCGGTCGGCTGCCTCGACCATCTCGCGGCAGTGCACCGCGAAGCGCGTGCCGGTCTCGGTCAGCGCCAGCTTGCGCGTGGAGCGGTGCAGCAGCGTCACGCCGTGCTCCTGCTCCAGCGCGCGCAACTGCTGGCTGACCGCCGAGGTGCTGATCTGCAGATGCCGCGCCGCCGCACTCATGGAGCCGCTGCGCACCACCTCGGCAAACAAGGCCAGACGCTTGAGATCGTCCATTCAGGATCCTTCATTGATGAAGCTGAGCTTCAATATCTTGTCTGGATCGACCGACTTCTGCAGCCCTGGTGAAGCCCTTATTGTCTTTTCACCCCAAGACAACGGAGAAATCCCATGACCACCAAGACCCTGAACATCGCCCTGATCGGCCCCACCGGATTCGTCGGCGCCGCCGTGCTCGACGAACTGCTGAGCCGTGGCCACACGGTGACCGCACTGGCGCGCACGCCGTCCAAGCTCGCCGCCCGCAAGGGCCTGACCGTGGTGCAGGCCGACGTGCTCGACGCCGGCCAGGTCGCCGCCGCAGTGGCGAAGCACGACGCCGTGGTGAACGCCTACAACCCAGGCTGGAACCACCCCGACCTCTACGCCGAATTCCGTCGCGGCACCGACGCCATCCTGGCTGGCGTGAAGCAATCCGGCGTCGCGCGCGTGATCGTGGTCGGCGGCGCCGGCAGCCTGTTCGTGGCACCCGGCGTGCAACTGGTGGACACGCCGAACTTTCTCGAACACGTGCCGGCCAACATCGTCCCCGGCGCACAGGCCGCACGCGACGCACTGACCGAAATCCGCAAGGGAACCGAACTGGACTGGAGCTTCCTGTCGCCGCCCGCCCTGCTCGCGCCGGGTGAACGCCGGGGCCGCTATCGCGTCGGCGGTGAGGACCTGCTGATGGACGGCGACAAGCCCGCCGGCATCTCGGAGAAGGATCTGGCCGTGGCCATCGTCGACGAGCTGGAAGAGCCGCGCCACAGCCGCAAGCGCTTTACGGTCGCGTACTGAGGCACAGCTGCGGCAGGCGGGTATCGCTTCAAGGCGATACCCGCTCAGGGCCTGCCGACTCGCTGACCGGCTGTCGCTTGCGCGCCGCGATGATCGCGTTGCGCGCCTCGCGGCGAATGGCAAGCGAGACGCCGATATAGCGCAAGCTGTACTCCGGATCACGCTCGATGGCGTCGTGTGGCACGGTCACGCGACCCGACGTCGCGCTCTGATGCAAGGTGAACTCGCGTTGCAGATAGCCGAAGCAGGGCTGTCCGGGCGCCGCCAGCTTCAAGCGCTGCAGCCATTTGACCAGCGGCGGCTCGAATGCCTGCATGCTCGACTGCGCGACCGTCACCACGCCCACGGTGCCATCGGCGCCTACGTCGTACATCACGTCGACCCAGCCCTCGATCCCGTTCTTCAGCGCCGTGCTGGGATAGTCGATGCGCCAGAACGTGGGCTGCTCGCTGAGCTGCACGCCTTTGCACCAGCCCGGCGCGCTCGCATCGCCCAGCTCATGCAGGCGGATCAAGGCATAGCGATCCATCAGCGCGGTACGCGGCATCGAGCGCAGACGCTGCAACTGCGCAATCGCCTCATCCTTGCGACCCAGCGCCGCCAGCGTGCGAGCGCGTGCATACGCCACCCAGGCGCGATCGAAGTCATTGCTAATGGCCGACGCCGGCAGCGCGTCGATGGCCGACAGGCCCGCCTCGTCCGCACGCCGCAGATCGGCCTCCGCGATCTTGATCTTCTCCGCCGATGCATCGCCTTCCCACTCCGGCACGGTCAGGTTCAGCGCCGTCATCAGGCCAGGCGAAGGCTGCGGCTGCGAGGTGCGCGTGGTGTATAACTCCCTGAGTGGCGCCGCCGTGGCTGCGGCCATCGCGCACATCAGCCAGACGGCACCGATACCTTGCAGGCTCACACCGGCGATCCATCGCCCCTTGTTTACTTGATGCATGTCGGCCCCCCGGCCTCGCAGCCCAGTCATCAACCGCTCCGCGATCGAGTTCATAATCGCAGTCCGTATTCTGACGGCTTTGGACGATGGAAGACTGGGTTCACCGCGCATTGCAGAAATGGCCCAAGGTCCCCGCCCTGTTCGGCTGGCTGAGCCTGGACCGGCGCGGTCGCTGGTACGTGCGTGGCGAA
>JALRLM010000158.1 GCA_023254435.1 Hydrocarboniphaga sp. | reverse complement strand
GCGAGAAGACCGGTGCAAAAGGTACGCGACAGCTTGCGCCAGCTCGGTTTTCTGGAGCCGGCACGAGTGAAGTCGAGCTTGCTCCAGTCGATCTTGAAGTTCATGCGCGCGCTCGTTTGCCCGTAAGGTGGTGCGGGTACTTACTCGAAAACCCACTCGTAGCGGCCCAGGCCTGGGCCTTCGAGCACGGCACGGTCGCCGGGCTTGAGCGCGGCCACGCCTTCGGGCGTTCCGGTATAGATCACGTCGCCGGGCAGCAGCGCCCAGGTCTGCGACAGGATGTGAATCTGGCGCGCCACCGTGTAGATCATGTCGCGTGTCTGCGCGTGCTGGCGCAGTTCGCCGTTGACGTGCAGCGTGAATTCCAGCGACTGCAGGTCCTGTTCGAGATAGGGCTTGAAGTCGCCCAGGGGCGCGGCACCGTCGAAGGCCTTGGCCAGCTCCCAGGGCTGGCCTTTTTCCTTGAGCTTGTTCTGCAGATCGCGTGCGGTCAGATCCAGGCCCAGCGTGATGCCGGCAACCCAGCTCATCGCATCCTCGACCGGAATGTCGCTGCCGCCGCCGGTCAGCAGCACCACCAGCTCGGCTTCGTGGTGCACCGAGCCGATGTTCTTCGGCAGCACCACGGCTTCGCCTTCTTCGACCACGCAGGACGCCGGCTTCATGAAGATGACGCAGCCGTCGTCGGGCGAGTTGCCGAGCTCGGCGATGTGCTTGGCGTAGTTGCGCCCGATGCAGAAGATGCGATTGACGTTCATGAGCTCATCCGGGGAGTCGGGCGCGAGTATACGTGCGCCGCATGAACGCCGGTCTTTCGGTTCGAGGCTTTTGCGATCAGGTCGCCGGCAACGGTGGCGGCTGGGGCAGCCCGACCTTGCGGCGCAACGCATCGAAGCGTGGGTCGTCGCGCAGGGGCATCAGGTAGGCGCTGCAGAGCAGGCCCATGAGTCCCGGGTCGTCGAGTTGCTGTGCGCGCTGCAGCCACTCGAAGGCACGGTCGGTCTCACCGCGAAAGGCGTGGATCTCGGCGATCTGGTAGGCCGCGATCTCGCCCTGTTCGGCGATCAGGGCCTGCAGCGCGGCGTCGGCGGCGGCGCGCTCGTCGCCCATGGACAGCGCCAGCGCCTGATAGAACTGGCGCCAGAAATTGTCGGGCGGCATCGACGTGGCCAGTTCCAGCGCCTGCTGCGCATCGCCCCGCAGGATCGCCAGCGAGGTACGCACGCGCTCGATCTGGACGGTCTTGAGTGGCAGGCTGCGCGCCCGCTGCATGGCACGCTCGGCCTCGTCGTAGCGACGCAGCGGCAGCAGCATCACCTCGGTCATCATCGCCAGCACGCGACCCTGCAGCGGGTCGAGCTTCATCGCGCGCTGGAAGTAGGCCTCGGCCTGCTCGAACTCGCCGGCGGTGGCCAGTACGTAGGCCATGAAGCGGGTGGCCTCGGCGCCCGGATTCAGTTCCACGGCCCGGGTGAGCGCACGCCGGGCACCGGCCAGGTCGAAGTCGAGGTCCATCAGGATGATACCGTGGATCGACTGCACGATGCCGTTGTGCTCGTCGAGCTGCACGGCACGCGCGATGGCGGCCTTGGCCTGATCGCGCGCCCGGTTCACGCTGTCCAGGTCCTCCATCTCGACCATCAGCACGCGCCAGGTATTGGCGAGCCAGGCATGCGCCTCGGCGTAGCCGGGGTCGATGACGATGGCCTGCTGGTAGAGGTCGCGTGCCTTCAGCAGCTCGGCTTGGCTCGATGTGGCGTAGCGCACGTGTGCTTCGAGCACCAGCTCGTGCGCGCGCGGGTCGGGCTTGTAGATCGGCCGGTCCGCCGGCGCCAGCAGTTGCACTTCGAGCGCCGCGGCCACTGCGTGCGCGATGTCGGTCTGCACGGCGAACACATCGTCGGCATTGCGCTCGTAGGTCTGCGACCACAGCGCGCGGCCGTCCTCGATGCGCACGAGTTCGGCCACCACGCGCAACTGTCCAGCCTGTCGCCGCAGGCTTCCGGTCAGCAGCGTCGACACGCCGAGCAGTTCGCCGATGCGGCGCAGGTCGGACTGCGCCTCGCGGAACTGGAACGACGAGGCGCGGCCGATGACCTTGAGCCCGTCGAGCTGCGTCAGCTGCGAGATCAGTTCCTCCGACAGGCCGTCGGCCAGGTAGGCGTCGGCCTCGCTGCCATGCGAGAGCAGTGGCAGCACGGCGATGGATTTCTCGGCCGGTGGCACGTCGTTGCGCAGCAGCAGCTTGTCGACCAGCAGCAGGACGACCGCCAGGCTCAGCACCACGACCAGCCAGCGATCGAGCCGACTGCCGGTGCTGTGGCTGATCGGCTGGTTGCGATCGATTTCGCTTTCGAGCTTGAGGCCATCCGGCGTCAGTTCGTAGAACCAGCCGAACAGCAGCACGAAGGGCAGGGCTACGACCAGGCTCACCACGACGATGCGCACGACCAGGTCGGGAATGCCGAAGAACGGGAACACCTGCGTGGCGACCTGCACCAGCAGCCAGCTGAAGCCGGCGTAAAAAGCCCCGAGCCGCAAGACGTTGCGACGCTTGAGTTCGCTGATGAACCTGCCGATCACCGTTGACCGCTCCTCCGGCGACCGGAGATGGCCCCGTCGCGTCGTCCCTGACCCGGCAAGCTTAACCCGGCTGGCGCGCCCGCTCGCGACGCGGGTCGGCCAGCGCAAGCATGGACGGCGGACCGCCCGCCGCCGGCTTCACTCGAAGCGCAGGTCCACCTGCACGCCGAACACGCGCGGCGGGCCGTAGGCAATGGCGCGGCCGGACTGGATGCCGAAGCCGCCCGCGTAGCCGGCGCGATAGGTCGCGTAGTCGTCGTCGAGCAGGTTCTTGCCGAAGGCGACGATGGACACGCGCGGCGTTTCGTAGCCCAGGCGCAGGTCCAGCAGCCCGCGTGCGTCGCCGCGTTCGCGCGTATCGTTCTCGGGCGTGGAGAAGCTGGTGCCCGTGTAGACGTAGGCGACCGAGGCAAAGGCTCCGCGCAGCCAGCCATCGACAAAGCGCGCCACGCCGCCACCGCCGCCGGTCCATTCCGGTGCCTTGGCGAAGCGGTTGCCGGAGTAGTCGTTGTCGCCCGTCACGTAGTGATCGAAGCGCGCGTGCGCGTAGCCGCCGTTGAGATAGAGGCTGCTGGCGGCGCCGATGCGCAGGCTGCTCTCCAGCTCGACGCCATAGAGCGTGGAATCGGCGGCATTCTGCGTGAGCTGCGCGCTGCCATCGGCGTTGGGCACCTGCACCTGCTGGTCTTTCCACTTCGTGTAGTAGACGTTGCTGCGCGTCTGCAGGCGGCGGTCGAACCAGGCCGAGCGGATGCCGGTTTCGACCGTGTGCGTGTACTCGGGATCGTATTCGACGATGTTGCCGTTCTGCGTGTCGACGTCGCCGCCGCCCGCGCGATAGGCCTCGACGTAGGTCAGGAACACATTGGTGTCGGGCGTCAGCGCGTAGCGCAGGCCGAGCTTGGGCAGCAGGGCGTCGTAGGTGGCCTCGACTTCGCGCCCGGTACCGGTGCCGGGTGCGATGCCCGAGGCCTGGAACAGCGGCAGTGCGGGCAGCGTGATCTGCGACAGCAGGGCGTCGAGCGCGGCGACCTCTTCGGGCGCCACCACGAAGGCATCGGCGCGCGTGATCACATAGTTGCTGTAGACCTTGGCGCGTTCGCGGTCGTAGCGCAGGCCGCCGATCAGCGTCAGGCGTTCGGTGGCCTGGTAGTCGAATTCGGTGAAGGCGGCGAAGTTGTCGGCGTCGTTGTCGGCATCGAGGTCGAAGTCGACGCGCGCGGCCACCAGATCGCCGATCACCGGCACGGGCGCCACGTCGCCGAGTTCCACGTACAGGTCGCGTCCGCCGGTATAGGAGTCGTAGCGGAAGCGGCCCGCGTAGAGGCCGACCAGTCCCGTGAAGCCATGCCAGTCGCGCAGGTTGAGGCGCAGCTCCTGGGTCAGCGTGCGGCCGTCCTGGTCGTAGAGGTAGGTGCCGTTGTCGGCCGTCGAGGTGTCGTAGTCCGACAGCTCGTGGCTCTCGGAGCGGATCACGCCGGTGGTCGAGGTCAGCTCGAAGTGATCGCCGAACAGCTGGCGCAGGCGCAGCGAGGCGGGCACGGAGGTCTGGTCGGCATCGCGCGGCACGTTGTTGGCGACCGTGCGCTCTTCGAGATCGGAGTCGTCGGCGACGCGGGTGACGACCTGGGTCGGGCCGTCACGATGCGAGCGGCCCACGGTCAGCAGGGCGTCGAAGCCTTCGGCGAAAGTTGGGCGCCAGGCCAGCTTGCCGCGCAGCAGCAGGTCTTCGGTGCGGTTCCAGGCCGGATCGTCGAGCGTGACGTTGCGGATGTAGCCGTCGTCGGTGTGGTAGTCGGCGGCGAGACGGAAGGCGACACCACCGCCGATCGGACCGCCACCGGCCATGGCGTACTGGCGTTCGTTGAGTTCGGCCAGACGCATGCGCGTGACCAGGTTCCATTCCTGCGTCGGTTCGCGCGTGTTGACCACCACGGCGCCGGCCAGCGCATTGCGGCCCTGGCTGGTCGACTGCGCGCCGCGCAGCACTTCCACCTGCTCGACATCGAACAGTTCGAGCAGACCTCCCGATTGGCCCACCTGATCGACCGCTACGCCGTCCAGATAGGTGCTGATGACGGGCTGGCCCGCACCGAAGCCTTCGGCACCGCCGGCGTTGACGCCGCGCAGGCTGATGTCGCCTTCGTTGCTGACGCTGGCGTTGGCCGTGCGCGCGACCACGTCGGATACGCTGTCGATGCCGTAGTCGGTCGCCGTGCGGTTGTTGGTGATGGCGACCGAGCTGGTGGTGTTGGCCAGCGTGCGCCCCAGCTTTTCGCCGATGACGACGATCTCTTCGAGTTCGGCGATGTCGGCCGTGTTCGGCGTCACCGAGGCGGGTTCGTCGCGACCGACCGCAATGGTGTCGTAGGGCGCAGGCTCGTCACCCTGTTGTGCCAACGCCACGCCACCCGGGCCAAGCGCCAGGCACAGCACCGGCAAGATGGTCCGGGACGTGGCCAGACTGCACCGCCCACCCGACGCCGGAAGGCGTCGCTTCGAATCACGCATCGAGAATCCCCCATTGATTATCAAATGATAAGCAATCTCATTTGATACCGGGTGGATCGGGACGGGATTGGGGCAAATACACCATGCCCTCAAACGAAGAACCCCCGCAGGGCGGGGGTTCTTCGCGATCACTCGAGCAAGGTCGAGTCGCTCGACTCTAGATGCGCTCTTCGATGCCGAAGGCGGCGAAGCCCTTCTTCTTGAAGTTGTCGCGGAACATGTCGCGCAGCTTGGTGGCCGTGGCGTCGTACTCGTCCTTGTTCGCCCAGGTGTTGCGCGGGTTCAGGATGGTGCTGTCCACGCCCGGGCAGCTCTTGGGCATCTTCAGGTTCAGGATGGGCTGCACTTCGGTTTCGACATCGTCGAGTTCGCCGTTGAGCGCCGCGTTGAGCAGGGCACGCGTGACCTTGAGCTTCATGCGCGCGCCGCCCGTGGTGGCGCCACCGCCGCTCCAGCCCGTGTTGAGCAGAATGCAGCGGGCGTTGGCCGTTTCCATCTTCTTGGCCAGCAGCTCGGCGTAGACGTTGGGGCGCTGGCTCATGAACGGGCCGCCGAAGCAGGCCGAGAACGTGGGCTGCGGTTCCTTGACGCCGACTTCGGTGCCGGCGACGCGCGCCGTGAAGCCGGAGACGAAGTGGTACATCACGTCCTTGGGCTCGAGGATCGACACCGGCGGCAGCACGCCGAAGGCGTCGGCGGTCAGCAGCACGATGGTCTTCGGCGCCGGGCCGCGGCCGTTCGGCATCACGTTCGGGTTGGCGTCCAGCGGATACGAGAAGCGGGTGTTTTCGGCCAGCGAACCGTCGAACAGGTCGAGCTCGTCCGGGTGGCACTCGGCCATGGTCTTGCCCGGCAGCGGCGGCACGTTTTCGATGATGGTGCCCGGCTTGGAGAGCGCCTGGGCGATGACCGGCTCGGCTTCCTTGTCGAGGTCGATCAGCTTGGCGTAGCAGCCGTCTTCGAGATTGCAGAGGCCGTTATCGGACCAGATGATTTCGTCGTCGCCGATGAGCTTGCGCGCGGCGTCGGCCGACAGCGTGGTCTTGCCGGTGCCCGAGAGGCCGAACAGGATCGCGGCGTCGTTGTTCTTGCCGACGTTGGCCGAGCAGTGCATCGACAGGCGGCCTTCCTTGGGCAGCAGGTAGTTGCCGACCGTGAAGATGGTCTTCTTGTTGACGCCGCAGTAGTCGGCGCGGCCGGCGACCAGGCAGATCTTGTTGCGTGCGTCGATGATGCAGGCGGCTTCGGCGCGGCTACCGTCAATCTCGGGTTCGCAGACGAAGCTCGGCACGTTGAGCATGGTCCAGCGGCGCGAGTCGACATCCTTCACGCCCTGCAGATCCTTGGGGAACATGTTGTGGCAGAACATCGCGTGCGTCGCGTATTCGCCCACGAAGCGATACGGCACGGCGAAGTCCGGGTCCGAACCCATGAACAGGTCCTTCACGTACAGCGTGGCCTTCTTCTCGTTGAGGTGCGCGATCACGCGCTTGAGCAGGCCTTCGTACTTCTCGGGATCGTAGGGATTGAGGTCGGCCTTGAACCAGATCTCTTCGGCCACTTCGGGCCACTTGACCGCGTAGGTGTCCTTGGTGCGGCGGCCGGTGCAATCCGGATCGGTGTAGTAAACCAGCGGACCGTCTACACCGAGCTTGGTCGGGAAGGCCTTCTGGTCGTTGTTGCCGCCGCCGCGCTTGGTGCGGCCACGGTCGTTGGCGATGGCTTCGTGAAATAGCTCGGTCTTTCCGAGGTTGTACTTGTAACTGACGGTTTTCAAACCGAACAGTTTCTCGAGATCGGCCTGAAAGCTAGTCTGAAACGTCATCGCTCATCCTCGGTAAGGAAAATTGTAAACACCTGGGTATGTAGCTTCTTATCGGGCGGACTACATGCTCGGGCAGAGCATAGAGAGCCCCCCTCAAAATATCCATGAGCATATTGCCCTAGGGGAACTGCGGGACGGCCAGTCGCCGCCTATACTTTGGTCGCAGCGGTAACCGCTTGACTTCGCATTGCGTGCATCGGCCATGCGAATTGTGAAACGGTTCGCCAAAATGCCCCGAAACTGCCACTCATCGCCGGCCCATGACACACAGAACGCGTTGCCAGATCGCCGTTGCCGCAGGGCTCTGCCTGCTGTCCGCCAGCGTGCTCGCACAGACTTCGGCTGCCATTCCGCCATCGCAGTACGGCGATCGGCAGGCGGGCCAGTTCGGCGATCGCCAGTCCGGCAATTTCGGTGATATCGATCAGGGGCACTTTGGCAATCCGGCGTCCGGCGAATTCATCGAAAACAACTTTCCGCGCCACCAGGAAGGTCAGATCCGCGCCGTCGATGCACGGGCGACCGGTGCCAACAACGGCGGCAAAGCCAAGTCGACCGAATCGCCCTACATCACGCTGCCGCAGCCGCTGGACCACACCAACACCGGCAAGAAGGCGACGGGCACGAACGCCAACGCCAACAAGAAGCCCTGACAGTGTGCCGGCCGCCGCCTGAACGGTGACCGGCGCGGCAGGGTGCAAGTCGCTGGAGCAGCAGGAAAATCGGGCCGCGAGCGTATCGCGGCCCGACGTGTTTTCAGGCTTCGTCGCGGTAGACGACGCGGCCGCCGTGCACGGTGGCGACGACCTTGCTGGCGAAACGGCGGCCCGCGAACGGCGTGTTGCGGCCGCGGCTCAGCAGGCGCGCGGTGTCCAGGGTCCAGGCCCGATCGGGGGCGATCAATGTGACATCGGCGCGGGCGCCGATGGTGATCGCGGGGGCGGGCAGCGGCAGTACCGCGGCCGGGCCCTGGGTCAGCCGGGCGACCGCCTGCAAGGGCGTCAGCAGCCCTTGGTGCACCAGTTCCAGCGTCAGCGGTAGCAGGGTTTCGAGCGCCGTGATGCCGGGCTCGGTCAGCGGGAACGGGTTGATCTTGGCATCGCGCTCGTGCGGCTGGTGATCCGAGCAGATGGCACCGATCACGCCGCGCTTGACCGCCTCGCGCAGCGCATCGCGATCGTTCGCGGAGCGCAGCGGCGGAATCACGTGGGTCATGGCGTCGAAGCCTTCGAGATCGGCGTCGGTCATGAACAGCTGATGCGCGGCGACGTCGGCGGTCACGGGCAGGCCGCGCGACTGCGCCGACTCCACCAGCATGGCGCCGCTGGCCGTCGACAGGCGGCAGAAGTGCACGCGCGCGCCAGTGTCCTCGACCAGCGAAATCCACAGCCGCAGGGCGGCGACTTCGGCGGCGACCGGGATCGGCGGCAGGCCCAGGCGCGTGCCGACCGGACCTTCGTGAGCGCAGCCGCCATTGGACAGCGAGGCATCCTGGGCGAACACGTGCACGACGGCGCCGAGGCCCTTGGCGTATTCGAGCGCGCGACGCGCGACCAGCGCATTGCGCGTAGGCGTGAGCGCCTGGCTGAAGCCC
>JALRLM010000058.1 GCA_023254435.1 Hydrocarboniphaga sp. | reverse complement strand
CCCGCGTGTACGGGCAGGTGGAGCCGAACAGCGCCAGCGTTGGCCGCGCGGTGGCGACGCCGATGTGCGTGAGCCCGGTATCGACGCCGATGACGAGCCCGGCCTGCGCGATCCAGGCCGGCAGCTGCGCCAGCTTGCTGCGTCCGGCCAGGTTGACCACGGGCCGCGGGCTGGCGGCGACGATGCGATTCGCCGCCTCGACATCGCCGGGGCCGCCCAGGATCGCGCAGGGGCGGTCGAGGCGGGCGATCAGCTGTGGCCAGTAATCTTCCATCCAGTGCTTCTGCGGCCGCGTGGTGAACGGGCAGAGCGCGATGTAGCCGGGCGGTACGCCGAGCGCGGCCAGCGCCTCGCGGGCGGCGGCCGCCGCCACGTCGTCCACGCCAAGCCGCGGTGGCGGCGCGACCTGGCCGGTGATGGCCTGCGCCAGAAAGCGGTACTCCGAGGCGATGTCGGCCAGGTCGCCGCCCTTGGGCAGGCGGTGGCGCAGCACGAAGCCCAGCGGCTCCTTGGAATCGAAGCCGATGCGCGTCGCGCCCGGAACCAGCGCCGCCAGCAGCCGCGATTTGGCCAGGCCCTGGGCGTCGATCACCCAGTCGTAGGCCTGGGGCGCCAGCTCGCGGCGCAGCGCCCGCCAGGCGCGCGGCGAGCCGTAGACCTCGGGCGCGACACGGACGACGCGGTCGAGCCGGCCGCTGGCCAGCTCGCCGTCGAGGATCGGGGCGAAGCCGGCCTGGGCCAGCCAGGCGATGTGGGCCTGCGGCCAGGCGGCGCGCAGGCCGGCCAGCAGCGAGCTGGCGAAGACGATGTCGCCCAGCGCCGACAGCCGCACGATCAGGATGCGCGGCTGCGCGCCACGGACCGGCAGCGAGGGAGCGAGCGGGGCTGGAGTCAAGCGGCGGGCCTACGGGGCGGGCGTACAGGGGGCGGGCAGGGGCCTATAATAGCCGCCGTCCGCAGGCCGCCCGTGCGAATCACGCTGCCGCCCGACACCCCGAACAACGAACACAACAGGATTCCCCGGTCATGAGCTTCTCCGATCGCGACGGCTTTATCTGGTTTGACGGCAAGATGGTGCCGTGGCGCGAAGCCACCACGCATACGCTGACCTACACGCTGCACTACGGCGCCGGCTGCTTCGAGGGCGTGCGCGCGTACTCCACGGCCAAGGGCACGGCGATCTTCCGTTTGCAGGAGCACACCAAGCGCCTGTTCAACAGCGCCAAGATCATCGGCATGCCCATGCCGTGGACCGAGGACGAGCTCAACGCCGCCCAGCTCGAAGTGCTGCGCGCCAACAAGCTCAAGGAAGCCTACCTGCGCCCGATGGTGTTCTACGGCAGCGAGGGCATGGGCCTGCGTGCCGCCGGCCTCAAGACCCACGTCATCGTCGCCGCCTGGACCTGGGGCGCCTACCTGGGCGCCGAGAACATGGAGCGCGGCATCCGCGTCAAGACCAGCTCGTTCCAGCGCCACTACGTCAATGCCGCAGTCTGTCGCGCCAAGGCCAACGCCAACTACCTGAACTCGTCGATGGCGCTCAACGAAGTGCTCAAGGACGGCTACGACGAAGCGCTCATGCTCGATCCGGACGGCTTCGTCGCCGAAGGCTCGGCCGAGAACATCTTCGTCATCAGCAACGGCGTCATCAGCACGCCCGACGTCACCTCGGCGCTCGACGGCATCACGCGCCGCACGGTGATGCAGCTGGCCAAGGACTTCGGCTACGAAGTGCGCGAGCGCCGCATCACGCGCGACGAGATCTACATCGCCGACGAAGCCTTCTTCACCGGCACCGCCGCCGAAGTCACGCCGATCCGCGAACTCGACAACCGCCCCATCGGTATCGGCAGCCGTGGCCCGATCACGCAGAAGCTGCAGGCCGCCTATCTGGCGCAGGTCAAGGGCGAGCGCGATCAGTATCCGGAGTGGCTCAGCTACGTCTGAGCGCCTGCGGGTGTCGTGATCCAGAAAAGGGCTCCGTTCGCGGAGCCCTTTTTCGTTGGGTGCGCGGCGTGTCCGTGCAAGGTGTGACGGCCCCGATCGAATCCGCGCGCCACGGCCCCCGGGAGCGGCGCATCCGTTGCTGGGCTCTTCGCGGTTCGAGCGCCCATCCGAGCGCCTGTCGGCCGCAGCGTGTGCGCTCGCCGGCCCGTCCCTATCGCTGCGCGCCAGGACCGATCCGCGATGAGTCGTCTGCCCCGTTTCTCCGCCGCCAGGGTGCTCGTCGCCGGCGACGTCATGCTCGACCGCTACTGGACCGGCAGCACCTCGCGCATCTCGCCCGAAGCGCCCGTGCCCGTGGTGCGTGTGGGGCGTGACGATGCGCGGCCCGGCGGCGCGGCCAACGTGGCGCTGAACCTGGCGGCGCTCGGTGTCGATACGCATCTGCTGGGCGTCATCGGCGAAGACGAAGCCGGCCGACTGCTGCAGCAGCGCGTGAGCGATGCCGCCATCGTCGCCGAGTGGGTGCGATCGCCGCAGTGCCCCACCATCACCAAGCTGCGCGTGCTGTCGCGCAACCAGCAGGTCATCCGCCTGGATTTCGAAGAGTCGTTCGCGCCGGCCTCGGCGTTCTCGCGGGAGGCGCTGGCGCAGGCCTTTGCGCACAAGCTCGGGCAGGTCGATGCGGTGCTGCTATCGGATTACGGCAAGGGCACGCTCGACAGCGTGCCGTCGCTGATCGCGGCCTGTCGTGCGGCCGGCAAGCCGGTGACGGTCGATCCCAAGGGCAGCGACTACGCGCGCTATCTCGGCGCCACCCTGCTGACGCCCAACGTGCCCGAACTCGAAGCCGTGGTCGGGCCTTGCCCCGACGAGGCCACGCTGGTCGAAAAAGGACAGGCGCTGCTGTCGCGACTGCAACTCGGGGCCCTGCTGGTCACGCGCAGCGAGAAGGGCATGACGCTATTGCGCGCGGACAGCGCGCCGCTGCATCTGCCGACGCAGGCGCGCGACGTTTTCGATGTCACCGGCGCCGGCGATACCGTGATCGCCACGCTCACGGCCGCGCTCGCCGCCGGCGCGCCGCTGGAGCAGGCGGTGGCGTTGTCGAATGCGGCGGCCGGCATCGTCGTCGGCAAGCTCGGCGCGGCCACGGTGTCGCCGCGCGAACTCGACGCCGCGCTGTCGCCCGACGAGGGTAGCGAGATGCGCGTGTTCGACGAGCCGGCCTTGCTCGACTGGATGGCACCGCTGCGCGCGCAGGGCGATCGCATCGTCATGACCAACGGCTGCTTCGATCTGCTGCACGTCGGCCATCTGCGTTATCTGGAGCAGGCGCGCCGGCTCGGCGATCGCCTGATCGTCGCGGTCAACGACGACGATTCCGTGCGGCGTCTCAAAGGCCCGACGCGGCCGCTCAATACGGTTGCCGATCGCATGCGCATGCTGGCCGGGCTCAAATGTGTCGATGCCGTCGTGGCCTTCGCGCAAGACACACCGGCCCGCCTGATAGCGCGCGTGCTGCCCGACATCCTGGTCAAGGGCGGCGACTACCGCGTGGAGCAGGTGGCCGGGCACGAGGCGGTCGCGGCCGCTGGTGGCCAGACCGTGATTCTCGACTTCCACGACGGTTATTCCACCACCGCGACCATCGCCCGCGCACGGCAGTGAAAGTGCTGCGGTCGTAATCCCGATGACATCCTGACGCCTGCTTCGGGCGTCGACAGGGAAGATTGACCTAGTCTCGACGCGGAGGGCGAAATTCCTACTTCAACGTGTCGGCGGCCGCGATTAAATGCGCGAAAGCCCGACGTGGAGACGAGGCATGGATGGCAGTCAAGCCGCCTGGAATTTGCTGATACGTAACGCCCTGGTGTTCGATGGCAGCGGTGCGGCGCCGAGCGTGCAGGATGTCGCCGTGGCCGATGGCCGCGTCGTCGCGATGGCGCGCGAACTGCCGGCCGGACAGGCCGCGCAGGTGATCGAGGCCGATGGCCTGTGGCTCACGCCCGGGCTGCTCGACATCCACACGCACTTCGATCTCGAAGTGGAACTGGAACCCGGCCTGCCCGAGGCCGTGCGCCACGGCACCACCACGGTGGTGGTCGCCAACTGTTCGCTGGGCCTGGCTTTCGGTGCGCAGCGCCGCGATGGCGCCGATCCCATCGTGGATTGCTTCGCGCGCGTCGAGAACGTGCCCAAGAGCGTGCTCGGCAAGGTCGCCGACATCGTCGACTGGAACGATTCGGCGGGCTATCTCGCGCATTTCCAGAACAAGGCATTGGGCCCCAACGTGGCGCCGATGATTCCGCATTCGATGCTGCGCATCGAGGTGATGGGCCTGCAGGATTCGATCACGCGCGAGCCCACCGAAGCCGAACTCGCGCGCATGGAAACGCTGGTCGAGAAAGGCATGCGCGAGGGTTACATCGGATTTTCCACCGATGCCCTGCCGTTCCACTTCCTGGCCAACCAGCCCAATACGCGCAAGCAGATACCGACGCAGTTCGCCGGCTACGGCGAACTCAAGCGGCTCACGCACGTGGTGCGTCGCTGGGGTCGCGTCTGGCAGGCCACGCCGCCCAAGGACGACAAGCTCGCCATCATCCGCAACTTCATGCTGACGTCGGGGCGCCTGTTCGGTCGCACGCTCAAGACCACGGCGGTGGCGGCGATGGAGTTCAACACCAATCGCACGCTGCTGCCGATGGCGATGATGCTGTCGCGCATCCTCAACTCGCAGCTGCTGCGCGGCCGTTTTCGCTTCCAGGCGCTGGCGGCGCCGTTCCAGACCTGGGCCGATGGCGTCATCACGCCGATCTCCGAAGAAATTCCCTGCCTGCGCGCACTCAACGAATGCGATCTCGAGGATCGCGCCGCGCGCCTGGCGATCATGAACGATCCGGCCTGGGTGGCGGACTTCCGCCGCATGTGGAACCAGGGCAAGCGCGGCTTCAACCTGGCGCGCATCGCGCGCTGGCTCAAGCGCGAGAACAACGTGCTGTCGCGCGACCTGCGCGACATGCGCATCGATCGCGCGCCGATCGCTGACTGGAGCGGCGAGACGCTGCAGGCGATCTACGAACGGCTGCTGGGCTGGCAGCGCAGTGGCGCCGGTGCGCGCAGCGAGGCCGAGCGCGATGCCTTCGCCTCGTTCGCCACCTCGCCCGACGACGCCGACTTCTTCATCCATCTGCTGCGCCGCTTCGACACAGGCCTGCGCTGGACCACGATCACGGCCAACTTGCTAGAATATGCTCGTAAGCTGGACTCTCTTGATATGTTCTTGTATTTCAGCACTGATGAAATCTTCGGTGTCGCACCGCCTGGCGTTGCTTACAAAGAGCGTGATCGTTATAACTCAACTAATCCATATTCAGCATCTAAAGCTGGCGGCGAAGAACTTGCCGTAGCATTTGCTAATACATATAAATTACCTTTATACATCACTCATACTATGAATGTGTTTGGAGAGAGA
>JALRLM010000030.1 GCA_023254435.1 Hydrocarboniphaga sp. | reverse complement strand
GTAGCCGTGCATGAGTCCTGTCGCCGAAATCGCCGCGGCGACGAGGCACCAGACGGCGGCGCGCAAAAACTGTCGCTCGATCACCGCCACCGTCATCGCCGACAGGATCATGGCCGTGAACACCACGCCCTGTTCGAGCGCGAAGGCGCCGGCGATGTAGACGTCGCCCTGCAGAAACCCGGCCACCAGGGCGTCGGAGAACGCGGCACCATCGGGGCTGCCGACGCCGGCCGCGCGCAGTCCGGCCTTGGCCATCAGCGAGCCCCAGGCCGCCAGCCCAGGCAGGATGCCGATGACCACGGCCGGCGCATGCGCCACCGGCACCGCCTGAAACGCCTGCGCGGTCATCACCACGCCGATCCACAGCAGGATCGCCATGCCCGCCTCCACGGGCACGGCCCAGGCGATGTGGGCGATGCCGCCCGTGAAGCAGGCCAGCGCCAGCACGATGCCCGACAGCGTCGAATAGCCGGCGCGCGCGCCCATGGCCTTCCAGCCCGGATGGCCGATGTACAGCGTGGTCGGGAAGCAGGATCCGAATACCGCTGCCGCCATCGAGCCCAGGCCGTTCACGGCCAGCGATCTGCGGGTGTCGTAGCGATCGCCCGCGGCCTCGGCCGATTCCAGGTTCTGCATCGAGCCGGCCAGCGTGAACAGGCCCATGGGCACGATCACGGCGAAATAGCTCAGCACGAAGTCGGTGCGGAACGAGGCCAGCAGATCGCCGATCACGGGCACCGGCAGGGCCAGGTGCAGCGCGCCGGGTGCCGGTCCGGCCGGCGCCAGACCGCTGCTCCAGGCCAGCATCGTGCCCAGTGCCACCGCTACCAGGCCCACGGGCAGGCCGCCGCGAAAGCGCACGCGGCCGAAATAGCCCAGCACGATCACCGCGAGCGTCGACAGACCCACGAGCGGGTTGGCGTAGGCGCGGAACAGAAAGCCCAGCGAGATGAAGGCCAGCGCCAGCCCGGCCAGCGTCGCCAGCAGTGCGGCGCGCGGCGTGGCGCGGCGGATGCGCTCGGCCACCAGCGCGCCCAGCAGCTCGATCAGGCCGCAGCCGAAGCAGGCCAGCAGCCCGGCCTGCCAGGCGATGCGCGAAGGGTCGCTGGCGCCGGCCGCGGTCGCCGCGAGCTTGGCCGGCAGCATCACCAGAAACACGTACGAGAACACGGTGACGGCGTTGAGCCCGTAGGGCAGTGCGCAGACATCGTCGCGTTGCTCGCGACGCGCCAGCCGCAGCGCCTGGCCGGTATAGAACAGATTGCCGATCAGCAGGCTCACGGCCGCGCCGGGCAGGATGCGGCCGTAGACCAGCGACTCGTCGAAACCCAGCACGAAGCGGCACAGCGCCGACAGCACCAGCAGCAGGATCAGGTTGTCGAGCGCCAGGCCGAAGAAACCGTCGAAATCGCCGCGCACGAAAGCGCGCAGCGGTCGGGTGGAGTGCGAGGACATGATGGTTTTTCCGGTGCGATCAGAACGACACGTCGACGGCCTGGCTCGCGCGCAACACCGACTGCTCGCCCGTGAGCCGCTTGTAGGCGGCGCGGATGGCCTCGATGTCGGCGGCGCGGGCGGGCGTGTCCTCGTGCAGGATCACGATGATCTTGCTGCGCAGGCGCTCGGGCTGGCTCGCGCCGCGCGCCAGCCACTGGCCGTAGGCGTCGATCACGCTGAAACCGTCGGCGAAGCGCGGCGTGACCTCGCTGTCGAGAAAGCGGCTCCAGCGCGTTTCGGCCTCGATGCGCTCGGGCTCGGACGCGTCCAGGTCGCCGATCGAGCAGTACAGCTCGGTGCGCAGCCAGTGTGCTTGCGCCGGTCGCAGCGCATCGCCCTGCAGGCTGGCGGAGACGGCGGTCGGGGCGCCCTGCGGCGTCGCGCAGGCCGCCAGGACGGCGACGGCGAACGGCAGCAGGACGGTCGGACGCAGGCGCATGGCGTGGCGGGAGTCGCGGTCGGGGTTCGAAGTCTGTCGTCGATGCGAGCGACGTGCCAGCGCCGCCTCGCCGTCGGGCGTCGACCAGACCGAGCCGACGCTGAACCGTAGCGGCCCTGCGCATCAGGGTATGCCCCAATGTCCGCATTCGGCGGGCTCTGCCATGGTGAGCGTCCGGGCCAGGAGGGCCCCTCGTGCACGCGCGGTGCACGCGAAGCGCAGACCACGGAGCGAGATGCCATGACCCCAGCGATCGACAGCAGCGCGAGCAACGCCGTCGCCCTGCCCGCCTACAACGCGATTCCCGATGGTGGCGGCGGCAGCGTGGTGCAGACGGCACCCGAGCCGATCTTTCCCGATCCCGAGAACCAGGGCGTCGATCCGCTCGGTGAGACGCCGCCGGTTTCGGTCAGCGAAGATCCCGATGCCACGCCTGCGGAAGTCGCCGCCTACGTCAAGTATCACAACGCCGGCCTCAATCCCGAGCAGGGCCGCATCGAGTACCTGGAGGCGCTGGCCGCGCACAAGGACGACGCGGCCTGGCTCGCCGAGTTCTATCAGCAGCTCGGCCCCGAAGCCACGGCCGACCTGATCGCGCAGACCACCGATCCGCTCAACCACGGCACCGGCGGCCAGGGCTCCGACCCCGAGATCGCGCAGCTGCAGACCGACGCGATCCGCGAATCCTTCGAGTCGCTGCAGGCCGCAGGCTATCTCGACGAAGCCTCGATCACCGCCATCCTCAACGAGTTTCCGAACAACGACAGCATCAACTACGCCGCCACCGAAATCTTCGGCAAGGCCGACGTGGCCCTGAAGGAAACCTTCATCGCGGCGGCCATGCGCGTCGACAACGATCGCTGGAACGCCGGCGCGCTCGAGGTGCTCAACGGTCTCGATCCCTCACGCCAGCAAAGGCTGCTGATGGACCTGTCCGACACCGAACGCGACGCCTTCATCGAGGGTGCGATGCTCGGCGAGCAGCCGCTGCCCAGGTTCGAGGACGCCGTGCGCTACGGCATCCACACCAACATGATGATCGAACAGGAGATGATCGAGCCCGAGACCTACGGCGGCATGCAGCAGCTGCTCGATACCGCCAATGGCGTCACCGTCTACTACCACGCGCGGATCACGGTGCCCAACTTCGGCGCCTCGTTGCAGAGCGACCTGTTCTCGTCGGTGGCCAAGGGGCTCAACAACGACGCGGCTTTCGAGCAGTTCCGCGACGACGCCGGATTCAAGGAAGAGCTGTCGACGCTGTACATGAACAACAGCGAGCGCATCCTGCACGAGCAGGCACCCGACGGTGCCTTCACCGATGCCGGTTTCGTCGAGGGCATGACCTCGTTCTTCGAACTCACGCTGTTCACCGACAACGCCGGCAGCAATCGCGAAACGCTCATGGAAAGCGTGGTCGAAACCATGAGCGACGTCGGCATGGCCTCGGCCGCACCGCCGCTGTCGCAGGCCGAATACGAGACCGCGCACGGTGGCTGGTCGCAGCAGGATCACGTCGAGGTGATGGGCGGTCTGCAGGGCATGGTGCTGCAGGCGGCCAGCAACCAGAAGGATTATCTGCAGTCCGAGATCCTGGCCGACCAGGAGCAGCGCGAGCAGATGATCGGCTTCGTCACCGGCATGGCGTTCTCGTTCGTGCCGGGCGCGGGCGACGTGCTGGGCTCGCTGGCCAGCGGCGGCGGCAACTGGCTCAGCCAGGTGCCCGGAACCATCGCCGAATTCGGCTACGACCAGGCGACCTCACAGCTCGAGGAGGGCAGCACCGAAGCGCTCATGCAACTGCTGGGCGGACTCGGCGACAGCAGCCAGCAGGATCAGCTCGCCAACGTCGACGCCTTCCTCGAATCGTTCAAGGACACCATCATCGGCACCAGCGCCGCGCTGCCCAACGGCGAGGCCGGCGAGCTGAACCTGCGCACGGCCTTCCAGTCGGCGTTCGCGTTCTACCGCGACCTGCTGAGTTTCTGACGCGGTCGACGGTGTCGCTCAGGGCAGGTAGCGGAAGTTGCTGATCACGATCTCGGTGGGCAACCCGCGCATCGGCGCCTGACCCTGGTGCAGCCACAGGTTCAGGTGCAGCCTTTCGCCACCGGCCGGCGGTATCCATTCGCGGCGCAGCGCGGTCCATTGCTGCAGCGTGGTCGAGCCCGCGCTGCTCTTGTAGGCGACCTTGCTGGCCGACCAGGTGAACTGGTGCACGCTGCTCGCATAGCCCGTCGGCAGCGGCCACTGCTGGATGTTGCCGGGACGCGGCGGCTGGATCACGTACTGCGCGTTGTTGGGGTTGTCGGCCATGCTCCAGCGCGCGAACTCGATGTCGATCTCGCGATGGAAGTACTGCGGCGAGTCGGCATAGGTGAACAGACCGAGCACCATGACGGGATCGAGGTCGGCGACGTCGGAGGCCAGCGTGAACTGGTAGCTGCCGTAGCCCAGCGACTGCTTGGAATAGATCTCCGCGCACTGCCACTGGCCCTGCGCGTTCTGCGTGATCTTCAGATGCAGCGCGCCGCTGGCATCGACCCAGACGTTGTCGCTGCTGTCGGAGAAATAATTCGGGCCCGGCCCGACCGTGCTGCCGGCGCTGGACTTGACCGTCCACTGCAGGCCCGACCAGCTGATGTCGCGCGCCTGGGCCAGCGTCGACAGCGGACACAGCAGCAGCGCCGCGAGCAGCGGCAGGCGTTGACGAAGCGGGGTCACGGCGGTGGCTTCCGGGCAGGCGGGTGGGTGATTCCAGCCTCGCACGCCGCCGCGCGCCCGCGCCTGAGGGAATACCAGCAGGCAGTAGGATCGCTCTAATGCGACGCCGGTCGCAGCGACGGGCGCCGCCGCGACCGCTTCAATCCTCGGGCTCGTAGCCCAGGTTCGGCGCCAGCCACTTCTCGGCTTCGGCCAGCGTCCAGCCCTTGCGACGCGCGTAGTCGGCGACCTGATCCTTGTTGATGCGGCCGACGATGAAGTACTGCGAAGCGGGGTGCGAGAAGTACCAGCCCGACACCGCGGCGCCGGGCCACATCGCATAGCTCTCGGTCAGTTCGATGCCGGTGTTGCGCTCGACGTCGAGCAGCTTCCACAACGTGGCTTTCTCGCTGTGCTCGGGGCAGGCCGGGTAGCCCGGCGCCGGACGGATGCCGCCGCCGGCATCGATGTACTGCTCCTTGATGAGCGCCTCGTTGTCGAGATGCTCGTCGGGCGCATAGCCCCACCATTCCTTGCGCACGCGCTTGTGCAGGCGCTCGGCGAAAGCCTCGGCCAGGCGATCGGCCAGCGATTCGAGCAGGATCGCGCTGTAGTCGTCGTGGGCTTTCTTGAACTCGGCCACCTTCTCGCTGCTGCCCAGGCCGGCGGTGACGGCGAAAGCGCCGACGTAGTCGTGCAGGCCGGTCTCGACAGGCGCGACGTAGTCGGCCAGTGAGCGGTGCGGAACGCCCGCGCGATGCTCGCTCTGCTGACGCAGGTTGTGCAGGCGCGCGATCTCGGTCGTGCGCGTCTCGTCGGCGTAGACCGCAATGTCGTCGCCGTCGACCTGATGCGCCGGAAACAGGCCGAACACCGCGTTGGCGGTAAGCCACTTCTCGTCGATGAGCCTGTCGAGCATGGCCTGGGCATCGTCCCAGAGCTTGCGCGCGGCTTCGCCCGTGGCCGGGTTGTTGAGCAGGTCGGGGAAGCGACCCTTCAATTCCCAGGCGATGAAGAAGGGCTGCCAGTCGATGTAGTCGCGCAGCTCGGCCAGCGAATAGTCGCGCAGCACTTTGACGAACTGCGTTGGCGCGTGATGGCGGTGATCGCAGCCGGGACCGTCGCAGACGTCCATGGCCTGCTGCAGCAGCATGCGCGGGCGAAACGGCTTGTGCGCGCTCCAGTCCACCGGCGTGCGGTTGGCGCGCGCGGCGTCCAGGCTCAGGAATTTCTCGGCGCGATCCTTGTTGGCGTGGCGCTCGCGGATCGCCGCGTACTCCTTGTTCACTTCGGCCATGAGCTTCGGGCGCTGTTCGTCCGACAGCAGCGCCGAAGCGATCGGCACCGAGCGCGACGCATCCTTCACCCAGACGATGGGGCCCTGGTATTGCGGCGACACCTTCACGGCCGTGTGCGCGCGCGAAGTCGTGGCACCGCCGATCAGCAGCGGAATGCTGAAGCCCTGGCGCTGCATTTCCTTGGCCAGCGACACCATTTCGTCGAGGCTGGGCGTGATCAGGCCCGACAGGCCGATGATGTCCACCTCATGCTCGCGCGCGGCGTCGAGAATCTTCTGGCCCGGCACCATCACGCCGAGATCCACGACCTCGTAGTTGTTGCACTGGAGCACGACGCCGACGATGTTCTTGCCG
>JALRLM010000585.1 GCA_023254435.1 Hydrocarboniphaga sp. | reverse complement strand
CGTTGAGCACGCTGCCGCACGAGCTCACGCGACTCAAGAAACTGCGCGTGCTGTTCTGCTCGGGCAATCCGTTCACGGTGTTGCCCGAAGTGGTGGGCGATTGCCCCGCGCTGGAAACCGTGGGATTCAAGTCCTGCGAGATCGAGCGGGTGTCGGCCGCTGCGATCTCCCGGCATCTGCGCTGGCTGATCCTGACCGGCAATCGCATCTGCGAGCTGCCGCGCGCACTCGGTGACTGCTCACGCCTGCAAAAGCTCATGCTCGCGGGCAATCGCCTGCGTGCATTGCCCGCGAGCATGGCGAGCTGCACCGCGCTGGAGCTGCTGCGCATCGCCGCCAACCAGTTTGCAGCCTTGCCGGGCTGGCTGTTCGAACTGCCGCGGCTTTCGTGGCTCGCCTACGCGGGCAATCCGTTCTGCGATGCGCTCGAAGCCGCCGCGCTGGAGGCGCATCCGGTGGCATCGATCGCCTGGCCGCAGCTCGAACTGCAGCAGCCACTGGGTGAAGGCGCGTCGGGCGTGATCTCGCGTGCGCAGTGGACACGCGACGATGGCGCATCGATTGCGGCCGCAGTGAAGCTCTTCAAAGGCGCGATCACCAGCGACGGCCTGCCGCGCAGCGAAATGACGGCCTGTATCGCAGCGGGCGCGCATCGCGGATTGATTCCGGTCGCCGGCCGTATCGAAGGACATCCGCTGGCGACGTCCGGCCTGGTCATGGAACTGATCGATCCGCGCTACCGCAACCTCGCCGGACCACCGAGCCTGCAAAGCTGCAGTCGCGACGTCTACGCCGACGACCTGCAATTCAGCAGCGAAGGCATGCTGCGCATGGCAGGCACCATCGCCTCGGCCGTCGCCCATCTGCATGCGCGCGGCATTCTGCATGGCGACCTGTACGCGCATAACACACTGTGGGACGGTGACAGCGAGGCACTGATCGGCGACTTCGGCGCCGCCTCGTTCTTCAACGCCGATCAATCCCGCGAATCACAGGCACTGCAGCGCATCGAAACGCGAGCCTTCGGCTGCCTGCTCGAGGAACTTCTGGAGCGCTGCGACGAGCTGCAAGGCTCGCCCATTCAATCCGCATTGATCGAACTGCGAGAGGCCTGCCTGCAAGCCTCGCCCGCGCAACGTCCGTCCATGCGCGATGTCGAACAGGCTCTGATCGTGATGGCTGCGGGAGTTTGATAACCCGCATCTCTGGGACGGATGGCCCGATGTGTCGCCTCATGCACATTTTTCGCAGCGAAGCGCAGACAAGTACCTCAACTCGTGCGCCTTGCTGGATATGCATCGCCTGATGCTGACTCCTGCGATTGCTGGCCATTGCGGGGACCGCTTCATTAGGGAAGTTCCGATCAAGCGTTGCGAGCGCACGCAGGTCGGACGAGGACGGAGCGCAGCTGCTGAATCAGAGCTTCCTCGGCGCTCGTGCGCTCCATGGGATGAGAAATTCCAGCTCAACGCCGTGCTTTGCCGACAGCTCGATAAACGCGACTGGCAGACGCCCGAAGTGCCATGCCTACTTTCCAAAGCAGATGCACTCAAGCATGACGAACTGTCAGTTGAGGCGCTTTTCTTGAACGGATGAGCAGGTATACGCCGACCACAAGATCAACGGCAGCGCAAAAAATGGGATACCAACCCGGGACACCAGGGTTACTAAATAAATACTCGTGTGTTAGGTCGTAGCCGCCGTGCATTAGCCAAAATGTCCCGATGAGAGCGATGGCTTTACTGGGCTTGAAAATGGACAACAAGATTCCGCCCGCAAAAAAAGGAATGCCCCACAGCATCTCAAGGGTCGCAGCCGGACCATGGCCAAGGTAGGCGGCAAAGGCCACATATATAAGTGGCAGAGCAATAAGGGCAGATGAGTAGAACCAATGCTCGGTTCGAGTGAAACGAGCAAATAGAATGCTGAGTGCCCCCAATGCAAGGCCTGCTGTAGCTTCAATCACATTGATATTCCTTGGGTGCGTTCAAGCAGCGCCATCAAGCCGCTTGAGCATGTGGACACAAGCAATCTGCAGGCCGCTGCGGGTCAAGTGGTGGCCTTTGCCAGTTTGCTCATACCGATTCTGGGCGTAGAACGCGACGGCGTTCAGTGAAGCATGCAGGGTGACGGCCCCAAAACCCAGCTGCCGGGCTTGAGCCTCGACATGGGCCAACAGTTGCGCGCCCAGGCCACGACCCGCGGCCTCCGGGTGAACGAATACCGCATCCACTTCCTGCGCAGCAGCCTTGAGCCCGGCGAATCCAAGAACCCGACCGCCATTGATCGCCAGCACGAAGCCTTCACGCTCGAGCATGGCCCCATAGTCTTCCGGCATTGCCGCAGCACACCATGCCTCGATGAGGGGCTGCGGATAGTGAGAGGAACAGCCGCTCAGGATGGCTTGCGTCCTCACGATCCACGCGGCGTCGGCGTCGGCCCTGCGCGCGCTTCTGAAGTCGATGCGCCTCATGCCTTTAGCGTGCCCATGCCTGCATAGGGCTGCGCCCCGCCAGAAGCGACTTCGTCAGCTGATGGGCTGGGCGCCCCGGCATCACCAGAACGCGCTCGATGAACACAGGGATTGTCTCCATACCAACAGCTGATCAAGCCAGGGAGCCGGCGCAGCCAGAAGCCGGGGCCGACTGCAAGGAAGGTAGCAGGTGACGCCACCGTTCGGATCGAGAGTCAGCGACGCGGAGTCGACCCGCAGCATGCCAGCCACCCAAGTCCGGTGGCCGGACCAATCAGATCCCGTGCAGGCTCATCTCGAGCTCGATGCGACGCAGCTCGGGACAGAAAGCGTGTCTGCAGTCCGGCGACGGTGACGCGCGCCGACTGCGCGCCGACGTTGATCGCGGCGACGATGTTGCCGGCATGGCCCATGACCGGCACGACGGTGGAATGCAGGGCGAGCACAAAACCGCGCCGTTCAGCTGCCGATTGCCACGTGACGCCCATTCATCTCCCGGCGGGTGGATGAGCGTGTGGTGCACCAGCCCCGTCTTTCGCGACATCGGCGCTGGGGTACGCTGCACCGTCCCGCCCTGCGGGCAATGGATCGCCCCTCCATAATGGCCTCATGAGCAAGAGGATCGCCGCCACCGGCGAGGCCGCCCGCTACGATCTCGACGCACTCGGCGATGC
>JALRLM010000450.1 GCA_023254435.1 Hydrocarboniphaga sp. | reverse complement strand
TCTCGCCCAAGGCGAAGGCTACGCCGCCCATGCCCTGAAAGAAGGCGTTGCGTCCGAAGTCGTAGGCGCCCGGGCTGGCTGGAGCCGGCGGCGGATTGAGAATGGCGAACAGCCGAACCGCCTCGCCCGGTCGCGGCGGCGCTCCCCGCACCGTCGCGCGCAGGCGCACCGGAGTCGCCTCAGGCGCCAGACCTTCGATCCACACCGGCGCGAGAACGATGCGTGCCCCTCGCTGTCCGGAGCTGTCGACGTCCACGACCCACCCCTCGATCACTGTCGGTTCGCTCAGAGCCGGTGCAATCGGCGCCGTCACCAGTTCGGTGCGGATCTTGGCCGCCGTCAGCCCGCCCGCGAGGCACGCCAGCATAAGCAGGGGCCAGGTCGCACGCCGTGTCCATCCCCTTCGCTTCGCTGCGAACCAGGTGCCGAAGGCCGCGAGCGCAAGCAGCAAAAGCGGCCACAACAACGGCTCCGACCTGAGCCCGAAGTAGATCGCCCCGCCGCCGCCGAACGCCACGGGGGCCCACAGTCGCCAACGCAGCGCCTGAGCCTCCACCTCGTCCGCCAGCCACCGGCGCAATCGCGCGCCGGGGGTAGGCTTTGCCGCGTCGGGGGGTATAAGGGCCTCGCTTACGGACCCCGCCCCCATGACCTCTCCCTCTTCAACTGTCGTCACCCGCTTCGCCCCTTCGCCCACAGGCTACCTGCATATCGGCGGGGCGAGAACAGCCTTGTTCAACTGGCTGTACGCCAAGAAACACGCTGGACGTTTCCTGATCCGGGTCGAGGACACCGACCGCGAGCGATCCACCGACGAGGCGGTCAACGCCATCTTCGACGGTCTGAGCTGGCTGGAGCTGTTCGCCGACGAAGAGCCGGTCTTCCAGTTCAGTCGCGCCGACCGTCACCGCGAGGTGGTCGACCAACTGCTGGAGTCCGGCCATGCCTATCGCGACTTCACCTCCGCGGAGGAGACCGGTCGCCTCCGCGACGAGGCCAAGGCCGAGAAACGTACGTTCGAATCGCCGTGGCGCGACCGCGCGCCCACTGTCGACGACTTGGCCCTACCCCACGTGGTCCGCTTCCGCCGTCCGCAGTCGGCGACCGTCACCGTGCCGGACGAGGTCCAGGGCCCGGTCAGCTGGTCGACCGATGACCTGGACGACCTGGTCCTGCTGCGCTCGGACGGCGCCCCGACTTACAATCTCGCCGTCGTGGTGGACGACCACGACATGGGCGTGACCCATGTCATTCGCGGCGACGACCATCTGAACAACGCCGCGCGCCAGAGCCTGATCTACGACGCCCTGGGTTGGGTCCGTCCGACCTTCGCCCACATCCCGCTGATCCACGGTCCGGACGGCGCCAAACTGTCCAAGCGCCACGGCGCGCTGGGCGTGATGGAATATCGCGCCATGGGCTTTCTGCCCGAGGCGCTGCTGAACTATCTCGTGCGCCTGGGCTGGAGCCATGGCGACCAGGAGCTGTTCACGCGTCAGGAGATGATCGAGAAGTTCGATCTGTCCAAGGTGAGCTCATCCGCCGCGCGCTTCGACATGGAAAAGGCTTACTGGGTCAATCACCAGTACCTCAAGAGCGTCGACCCCGAAGTGGTGGCGCCTGAGTTCGACTGGCATCTGCGCCGGCTTGGCGTGGACCCGGCCAACGGCCCGGCGCTGGTCGACGTGATCCTGTCGCAGCGCGAGCGCTGCCGCACGCTGCTGGAGATGGCCGAGAAGTCGGCCTTTCTGTACGCGGAGCTGACCGGCTACAACGAAAAGGACGCGGCCAAGCATTTCAATGCCGATGGCATCAATGCGCTGACCGGTTTGAATGAAGCGCTCAAGGCGCTGCAGACCTGGGATGCGCCGACGCTGCACGCGGCCGTCAACGGCTACGCCGAGTCCGCCGGCCTGGGTCTGGGCAAGGTCGCGCAGCCGCTGCGCGTGGCCATCGTCGGCATGGCGGTGTCGCCGCCGATCGACCAGACGCTGGCGCTGCTCGGTCGCGAGCGAACGTTGGCGCGGCTCGACGCCGCCGTGGCCTGGGCGCGGTCGCGCGCCTGAGGTCTGCATGGGTCTCACGGACGCCATTCGACTGGCCGCCGAAAACGGCTGCGAAATCGTTCCGAGTGGTGAAGGCCGCGTGATGATTCGCGCCATCTCCTACGACGCAGACCCCTACGAACTCGATGAACGCCGCCTGCTGACGATGAGTCGCGAGGAGTTCCTGAAGGAGTGGTTGCCGCCACGCTTCGAGAGCTGATCGAACCGCAGGAGCCCGCAAAGAGCGTTTGCTCCAACGCATGATGCGGGTGCGCATGACGCACCCGAAGAAGGAAAGCCGATGTCCATACAAATCACCTTCCCCGACGGCAACGTCAAAAGCTTCGACGCGCCGCCCACCGGTTTGTCGATCGCGCAGGGCATTTCGCCGGGCCTGGCCAAGAAGGCCGCGCTGATCAAGCTCGACGGCGAGCTCTACGATCTCACGCGCCCGATCGAGCGCGATGCGCGCATCGAGATCGTCACGCGCGACAAGCCCGAAGTGCTCGACGTGATCCGTCACGACGCCGCGCACGTGCTCGCGCAGGCGGTGCAGGAGCTGTTCCCTGGCACACAGATCACCTTCGGTCCGTCGACCGAAGTGGGCTTCTACTACGACTTTGCGCGCAGCGAGCCTTTCTCTGAGTCCGATCTCGAAGTGATCGAGAACCGCATGCGCGACATCGTCAAGCGCGATCTGCCGATCACGCGCGAAGTCTGGCCGCGCGAGCAGGTGATCGCGTTCTTCGAGAAGAGTGGCGAGAAGTTCAAGGCCGAGTGGGTCAGCGAAGGCATCGCGGCCGGCGAGGAGATCAGCATCTATCGCCAGGGCCAGGATTGGCTCGACATGTGCCGCGGCCCGCATCTGGCGTCGACCG
>JALRLM010000441.1 GCA_023254435.1 Hydrocarboniphaga sp. | reverse complement strand
GATGATCGCGTAGCTGCGCGCGCATCGACACTTCGTCCTCCACGACATGGAAATCGAACTCGCAGTCCAGCGTCGACAGTCGGGCCTGGGCCAGTTCGACGTCGAGCGCATTGTCCTCCACCATCAGCACGCGCAGGCGTGCCGGCAGGGCTGCGAGTGCGTGCATCAACCCAGGCCTTTGCGCACCACGCGCGCGGAGCCCGGCGGCGGCTCGTTGAGCACGGCCCAGAAGATGCCAAGATCGGAGATGGCCTCGACGAAGTCGCGGAAGGCCACAGGCTTGACCACGTAGGCGTTGACGCCCAGTTCGTAGCTGCGCAGCAGGTCGGGCTCCTCGCGCGACGAGGTCAGCATGACCACCGGAATGCTCTTGAGCGCGGCGGTGGTGCGGACCTGCTGCAGCACCTCGATGCCGTCGACCTTGGGCAGCTTGAGATCGAGCAGGATCACCGCCGGATTGCCGGCTACGCGATTGGCGTGATCGCCACGGCTGTGCAGATAGTCCAGCGCCTCGGCTCCGTCACGCGCGATGACCACCTCGTTGGCGAGCTGGCTCTTGGTCAGAGCGACCAGCGTGAGTTCGAGATCCTTGGGGTTGTCTTCGACCAGCAGGATGGGCTTGAGCATCGGCGGACCTACGCAGAACGGGTATGGGTGGAGAGGGCGGCGCGCGCCTTGCCGGCCTTCTTGGGATCGGCGGCGCGCGGAACCTTGGGCAGCGAGAACGAGAAGCGCGCACCCTTGTCGGGTTCGCCTTCGGCCCAGACATGACCATCGTGGCGCTCGATGATGCGTCGCACGTTGGCCAGGCCAATGCCGGTGCCTTCGAAATCTTCCATGCGGTGCAGGCGCTGGAACACGCCGAACAGCTTGCTGACGTATTGCATGCTGAAGCCGATGCCGTTGTCGCGCACGTGCACCACCTGCGAGTCGGTGCGATCTTCGGCGCTGATCTCGATCACCTGCGGCGAGCGCCCGCGAGAGTACTTGATCGCGTTGGACAGCAGGTTGCGGAACACCAGCATCAGAAAGCTCGGATCGCCCTGCACCGTAGGCAGATCGCCGACCCTCCAGTCGATGCTGCGCCCTTCGGTCTCGATATGCAGGTCGACGATGGCGCGTTCCACCAGTGCGCGCAGCGGCACGGCGGTGATGCGCAGCGCCGATCGGCCCATCTGCGAGAAGGTCAGCAGATCGTCGACCAGCGTGCCGGCGAAGTGCGCCGATTCCTCGATGTTGTGCAAAAAGCGGTTGCCGCGATCGGACAGCTGCTGGCCTTCGAACTCGCGCAGCAGGTCGGCGTAGCCGACGATATGGCGCAGCGGCGCTCGCAGGTCATGCGACACCGAATACGAGAACGCCTCCAGCTCGCGATTGGAGCGTTCGAGTTCGCCCGACAGCGCAGCCAGTTCTTCGGCGCGTCGCAGCACCACGGCCAGGATGGCGTTGCGGAATTCGATCGCGCCGTCGAGTTCGGAAGGGCGCCAGGGCAGCGACTGCCCGCTCACGGTCTGGGCCCAGCTCTCGAAGCTGCTGCGCGGCAGCAGGTGCGTGCTGCCGTCGCCGGCCACTTCGCCGGCCTGCTTTTCGGGGTTGCCGGCCCAGCGCACGGTGCGCACCACCTCGGGACGGAACCAGATCAGGAAATCCTGATGCAGCTCGGAGATCGACGCCGCCAGCACGCCGGCCGGCGCATGCCGGAACGAGGTCGCCTGCGCGTAATCCTTGCTCAGCGTATTGCTGTGATAGACGCCGTTGTGCAGATCCTGCCGGGACAGCCAGTCGGCGAAGGCGAGCAGCTCGGGCTCGTCGGGTGCGGCGCCGATGCGCAGGCAGCGGCCACCGGCGATGATGGCCGCGCCGGTGGCGTCGGCGAAGTCGAGGAAGGAGCCGGGGCTCGCCGCCAGACCATCGACGAAATTGTCGCTGTCGGCCATCTGCGACAGCAGCGCCACCATCTTGCGGCGCAGATCGAGGCCGTGTGCGGCTTCGCTGCGGTCTTCCTTGGCTTCGATCTGCAGCGACAGGATCTGGCCCAGGTGCTCGCAGGCCGTGCGCACGTCGAAGGCCACCGTGCGCGCACCGTGGTGATGGCAGGAGATCAGGCCCCACAGCTGGCCGCGCACGATGATGGAAATCGACATCGAGGCCAGCGTGCGCATGTTGCGCAGGTATTGCGCGTGCACGGGCGAGACGCTGCGCAGCGCGGCGTAGCGCAGGTCGGTCGGCCTGCCGGTGGTGGGGTGCAGCTGCGGCAGCAGCGGCGACGGCTGGTAGTTGGCATCCGAGATCAGGCGGATGTGGTGCGTGCGATACAGCTCGCGCGCCTGGCGCGGAATGTCCGAGGCTGGAAAGTGCAGGTCGAGGTAGGAGTCGTAGCCGGTCTCGAGGTCCTCGGCCAGCACGTGGCCGTGACCCTGCTCGTTGAACTTGTAGACCAGCACGCGACCGAAGCCGGTGATGGCGCGGGTTTCGCGCGCGGCGAGTTCGCACAGTCCCTGCAGCGACTCGGTCTGCTGCAGGCTGGCGACGAAGGAGCGCACCAGCGGGTACATCGAGGCGAACGAGTTCTCCTCGCTCTGGTCGGTGGGTTCCAGCTCGAGGATCAGCACGCCGTCATAGCGGTGCACGACGCCGTCGAACAGGCGCTGGTCGATGCGCAGATGGCCCAGGTAGAGCGGGCTGTCGGTGAGCCCGCCGGTGTCGATCGCGCGCGTCAGCCGCGCATGGCTGGGCGCTTCGAGCAAGTCGGACAGCGGGCGGCCGAGCAGCGTGGCTGCCGAGCCGCGGCCGAGTTCGCCGGTGTTTCCGCTGAGCTGCACGATGCGCAGCTCGGGTTCGGACAGGGCCAGCAGGTAACCATGGGGCTGGATCGCGCCGGGAATCTGGATCGGCTCGCGATCACAGCCGTCCAGCAGTTCCTTGAGGGACGCGGCCGGACTTTCGGGGGCACCGTCCTTCACGGGGCGCTCGCGACGGATGCCGGCAAGGCGCGTTCGAACCAATGGCCCAGGCCCGAGAAGCAGGCACGGGCGGCGGCGACCGCCGCTTCATGCTCGGCGGGTTCGAGACTGTTCTGCAGGCGTTCGCGAAAGGCTTTCCACATCGAGCCGGTGCGTGCGCCGTGACCGAGGAAATAAGCGTTGCCGACGCCATCCTGCAAGCCCAGTGTCTTGGCCACGTGCGGGCCGATCACACGGCCACCGAGCGTGGAGCCTTCCATGACGTAAAAGCGACCGAACCAGCCGGCCCGCTCGTGCATGTCCCCGGGTTCGGCATCGCGCGGCAGTGCGTCGATCTGTTCGCCGGAGAAGCCCAGCGCCTGGAGGTCGGCGACCAGCGTGGCGGTCTTGAGCCGGCCGTCGATCAGATCGCGCTGTGGCTCGGGGCACCAGCGTTGCAGGGCGCGCTCGTAGGGTTCGACGAAACCCAGGAAACCGGACAGCAATAGCCGGTAGCGCTCGTGATCGAGCGCTGGGTTCATCAGGTCGAGCTGGTCTTCCAGCGCCTGATGCTCGACGGCGGTTCCTTCCCTGAGGCTGGCGAGCAGGTCCATTAATGGTTCGGTTGGGTCGGCGTCTACGCAATGGCGGACGCATGCTACCGAGGATGATAGCCCTTGAGCCTGACCAAACACGAACCGGAATCGCATTGCGGTGGAATCGGAATGACCGCCTCGCGCGCTGTCGAAGACTTGTCCATTTGCGTGCGAGTGTTCGCTGCGACGCGCAAAAAAGAACCCCGGCACGAGGCCGGGGCGAGTTGGGGTCAAACGTAAGCTGCTTGCGCTCAGTCTTCGCGCGGCTTGGGCGGTTCCGGACGATGGGCGAGTTCCTGGGCCAGCTCCTTGCGCTGGGCGTCGGTCAGAACGCCGTAGATCTGCGTGCGCAGCTCGGCCATCTCCAGCGTGCGTTCGCGTGCTTCGGCAGCGCTGGCATCGGCCATCTGCGCGGTCAGCGTGCGGTATTCGGCGGTGCCCGGCGTGGCGAGCTCGAAGCTGCGGTGCAGATCGCGAGCCGCCTTGAAGCTGGCCTTGTTCTGCTCGCGCCTGGCGTCGAAGAAGCCCTTGATCTGCTCGCGCTGGGCATCGCTGAGGTCGAGATCCCGCAGCTCGTGCATGAACGGGCCGCCATGCGGACCTCCGTGCGGGCCGCGGCCGGGACCTTCGGGACCGCGGCCGGCGAGGGCGGCGGAAGACAAGACGATGCCGGCGATGAGCGTGACGGCAGTCAGTTGGGTGCGCATGACAACTCCTGTGGACATGGGGGCCACCGGCTACGCTGCGTGAGGCAGCATCGGCAACGGCGTCGGGAGTATTGAAGCGCGCCCGGGTGTCGAGAAACGTTGCGGGCACGTAAAGATGGGTAAACCTGCGCTCCTGCGGGTCCTCGCGATCTTGCGGTGCGCCCGCTTGGAGCCAGAATGCGGCGCATGAACCGAACCGCCAATCGCATCCTGATCGCCGACGACGATCGCGAGCTGTGCCGACTGCTCACTGACTATCTGCAGCGCGAAGGCCTGGAGGCCGAGGCCGTGCACGACGGCAACGCCGCGCTGGCCCGGCTGGCCGATCCGTCGCTGCGGCCCGACCTGCTGATTCTCGACGTCACCATGCCCGGCCGTGACGGCCTGCAGACGCTGGCCGAGCTGCGTGCGCGCCATGGCCTGCCGGTGATCATGCTGTCGGCGCGTGGAGAGCCGGTGGATCGCGTCGTCGGGCTGGAACTGGGCGCTGACGACTACATCGCCAAGCCCTGCCTGCCGCGCGAACTGCTGGCGCGGATCCGCGCGCGCCTGCGGCAGAGCAGTCCCAGCGCGCCGGCGGCGCTGCAGGCGGGCCGCCTGCGACTGCAGCCGGCGGAGCGTCGCGCATTCGTGGGCGGAGCCGAGCTCGAGCTCACGGGCGCGGAGTTCTCGCTGCTGCTGGCGCTGGCGCAGCGCATCGGCCAGGTGGTGGACAAGGCGGCGCTGACGCGCGAGGCGCTGGGCCGCGAGATCGAGCGCTTCGACCGCAGCGTCGATGTGCATCTGTCGCGGCTGCGGCGCAAGCTCGCCGATGCCTCGGCGCAGCAGATCCGCATCGAGTCCGTACGCGGCGTCGGCTATCAGCTCGTGGTGCCGGCGGAGCCTTCGGCATGAGCCGGCTCTACCTGCGGCTGCTGGTCTGGTTCTGCGTCGCCAACATCCTCACGCTGCTGATCAGCGTGTTCCTGACCGAGCGCCTGACGCGCCACGTGCAGGGCATCGATCCCGACTGGAACCACCTGGCCGCGCAGGCCAGCCACGCCTGGGAGAAGGGCGGCCGCGAAGGGCTCAATCACTGGCTCGACGAGCGCCGCCATGAGGGCCTGGACGCCACGCTGTTCGAGGACGGTCGCAACCTGTCGGGTCGCCGCCCGCCCGCGCAGCGCCTGCTGCCCGAACTGCTCGAGGGTGAGAGCGTGGAAATGCGCCTGCGCCCCGACATGCGCGTGATCGGCCAGCGCGTGGTGGGCCGCGACGGCCGCACGCGCCAGTTCGTCGCGCTGCGCCGCCCGCCACCGCCGCCGAGCCTCGATCATCTGCTGGCGATGCAGATCGCGCTGTCGGTGATCGTGATCGGCGCGGTGGGCTGGTGGCTGGCGCGCTCCATCGCGCAGCCCGTGGCCGCCGTGGGCGAGGCCGCGCGTCGCGTGGCGGCCGGCGAACTGTCGGCGCGCGTGGCGCCGCGCTACACGCGCAGCGGCGACGAGGTTGGCGTGCTGGCGCGCGATTTCGACCGC
>JALRLM010000402.1 GCA_023254435.1 Hydrocarboniphaga sp. | reverse complement strand
TGGAACGCGATGCGGGTCGGGATGTTCGCCTTGATCAGACCGGTGATCACATCGACCGACGGACGCTGCGTGGCCAGGATCAGGTGGATGCCGGCCGCACGCGCCTTCTGCGCGATGCGCGCGATGAGCTCCTCCACCTTCTTGCCGACCACCATCATCATGTCGGCCAGCTCGTCGATGACGATGACGATGTGCGGTAGCGGCTTCAGGTAAACGGGCTCGCCGCCGACCTCGTCGAACAGCTCGGGCGCGGCCTTGGTGGGATCGGGAATCGGCTCGCCGGCCGCCTCGGCATCCTCGACCTTGCGGTTGAGGCCGGCCAGGTTGCGCACGCCCATGGCCGTCATCAGGCGATAGCGGCGCTCCATCTCGGCCACCGACCAGCGCAACGCGTTGGCGGCGTCCTTCATGTCGGTGACCACGGGCGTCAGCAGGTGCGGAATGTCGGCGTACACCGACAGCTCCAGCATCTTGGGATCGACGAAGATGAAGCGCACCTGCTGCGGTGTGGCCTTGTACAGCATCGACAGGATCATCACGTTGATCGCCACCGACTTGCCCGCACCGGTGGTACCGGCCACCAGCAGGTGCGGCATCTTGGCCATGTCGACCGAGACCGGATTGCCGGCGATGTCCTTGCCCAGCGCCATCGTCAGCGGCGAGGCCGAACCGTGATAACCCGACGAGTCCAGGATCTCGCGCAGATAGACCATCTCGCGCTTCTGGTTCGGAATCTCCAGGCCGACGTAGGGCTTGCCTTCGATGACCTCGATCACGCGCACGCGCGACACCGACAGCGAACGCGCGAGGTCGTTGGACAGGTTGGTGATCTGCGCACCCTTCACCCCCGGCGCTGGCTGCAGCTCGAAGCGCGTGATGACCGGCCCCTGCATGGCGTTGACGGCCTGCACCTTGATGCCGAAATCGCCCAGGTGGCGCTCGACGTCGCGCGACAGACGATCGAGCTCGTCGGCGGTGTAGCGCTTGCCCGAAGGCTTGGGCGGGTCGAGCAGGTCGATCGGGGGAATCGGATCGCCATCGAAAGGCGGCACCGATATCGGCTCGGCCCTGGCCGGCTTGCGCGGTGGCCTGGGGCGCGCGGCCGGGATCGGCGTGCTGGCGACTTCGGCCGGCTCATCCGGCTCGGCGGTCAGCGGCGTCAATGACGGCTCACCGTCGTCCAGGCCCAGCTCGGCCATCAGCGGCGCGGCATTGACGCGTGGCTCGCGACGGCGCGGCGCAGGGCGCTCGGCTTCGGGCTCGGGCGGCAGGCCCGGCAGATCGAGCTGGGTTTCGACCACGGCCGGCGGCTGGCGCACGTCCATCTGCGGCGTCTTGCGGCGCCGCAGCCAGGATCCGTTGTCGGCGGCTACATCGGTCGGCTCGGGCTGCGGCTCGACCACGGCAAACGCTTCGTCCTGCGCCGCATCGCGCGCCGGCGCACGGCTGCGTGCCCACACCGTCATGGCGATGCCGCCGACGGCGTCGAGCACGCGCACCCACGAAAACATCAGCGCCAGCGGCAGCGTGGCCAGCGTCACGGTCAGCAACAGCAGGCTGGCGCCGACCGGATTCAGAAACCCCACCAGCCACTCGCTGAAAGCCTGGCCGATGATGCCGCCCGCGCCTTGCGGCGGAAAATCGGCAATGCGGCCGACATGCAGGCCGCACAGCGCGGCGAAGCTAGGCAGCAAGGCGAGCCAGGCAAAGGCGCGAATCGGCCACGGCATGGCCGGCGTGTCCGGCGCACCGCGATACAGGCGGATGCCCAATACGAAAACGCCCCAGGGCAGGAAAAACGCCACGTAACCGACCAGGCTCAGCAGAATGTCGGCGATCCAGGCGCCGACGCCCCCGATCAGGTTGCGCACGGGCTCGCCGGTGCCGGACGACGACCAGCCCGGGTCGTTGGCGTGATAGCTGATCAGCGAGGCGAGCAGAAACAGCGTCGTACCGACACAAACCAGCAGTGCCGCCTCGCGTGGCAGGCGCTCGAGCCAGCCCGGTGCGGCCTGTTCGTCCGTGGCCTGGGATTTGCTTTTAGCCACTGGAATCATCGAATGGACGCGGGATCTCGTCGATGCGGACGAGGCATGGAATCCCCTGCAAGGACCGCTGCGGGGAGCTGAACAAACCTATGGATTTCACCACCCGAGTATAGCAAGCAGCCTGTCACCGCCCGCTCGCGGCGGTGGCTCACGCCGGAGTCTGGCGCACTTCGACAAACCCTTGAAAAAGGTCGGCATCGGCTTCAGATATCAGACAGGTCGCCAGCGCGACCATCGACCCACACCACCAGACTGAGGACGGACATGAGCAACTCTGTGCGACATTTCGTTCTGACCGGCGATGGCCGGATTCGGGAATTCTCGGCGGAGCAGGCTGCCAAGGTGGCGGCCGGCGCCAGACTGGTGCCCGAACTGGCCGATTCCAAGGCGCGCTATCTGCAGCTGACCCTCGATGACGAGGCCGATGCGGAAATCCGCGTTCAAAGCTCCGGTGCCGCGATTCGCTTCGATAGCGAAGGCCGCCTGCAGGAGGCCGGCCCGGCGCAGCCCGAGGACCAGATCACCGGTTTCGAGCATGACGCGGTGATTCAGTGGGTTCTGCGCGACCGACCTCAGGTTGGCCCCACTTTCCACTGACCCCGGCCTGTCCAGACTTGCAGAGGCGCCGTCATCCGGCGCCTCTGCCGAGACTTTGCAGCTGCAATTCGTCGATCGACTCGACACCCTGCCCGCCACGGCCTGGGACACGCAGTTTTCGGGCGACCATCCCTTCATCCAGCACGCCTACTTGTCGGCCCTGGAGCGACACGGCTGCGTCGGTCCCGAGACTGGATGGCGTCCCTGCCATCTGATCGCGCGAGACGGAGCTCAAAGCCCTGTCGCGGCGCTGCCGCTGTACCTGAAGGCGCACTCCTACGGCGAATTCGTGTTCGATTTCTCGTGGGCCAATGCCAGCCGGCAGCTCGGGCAGGCCTACTACCCCAAGCTGCTGTGCGCGATTCCGTTCACACCCTCGGTGGGTCCGCGCCTGGGCGGCCTGTCGCGGGCGATCCGCGCGACGATGATCGGGGCACTGCGCGAGCAGCTCGACATTTCGTCGGTATCGTCGGTTCACGTGCTGTTCGCGGGTGACGATGATGCGCGCCTGTTCCGGCAGGATGGCTGGCTGGAGCGCATCGATCTGCAGTTTCAATGGTTCAACCAGGGCGATGCCGATTTCGCGGGCTTCGTCGCGCGCCTGTCCAGCGACAAGCGCAAGAAGATCCTGCGCGAGCGACGTCGCGTCGCCGAAGCCGGCATCCGCTTCGAGACGCGTCGCGGCGGCCAGCTCAGCGAATCCGAGTGGATGGCGGTTTACGCTCTGTACGCGAACACCTACGAGGAGCGCGGCCAGGCACCCTACCTGACGCCGGAGTTCCTGCTCGACTACGGCCGGGCCGAGAACACGCCGATGCGCGTGATTCTGGGCTACGAGGGCAAACGCCTGGTCGCGGCCGCCCTGACCCTGCAGTCCGGCGACACGCTCTACGGTCGCCACTGGGGCGCCGCCGAGCACTATCACAGCCTGCATTTCGAGTGCTGCTACTACCAGGGCATCGACCTTTGCCTGCGCGAGGGCTTGCGCCGTTACGACGCCGGCACGCAGGGCGAACACAAGCTCGCACGAGGCTTTGTCCCGGTGACGACGCGCTCGTTCCATCTGTTGCGCGACGCGCAGCTGAGTGACGCCGTCGACCATTTCCTGCAGCGCGAACGTCGGGCGGTGGAAGCCCGCCGAGACGAGTTGATGCACCATAGTCCCTATCGCCGGATCGACGATCCGGCCTGATGCCAGCATTCGCGTGCCATGGACAATCCGATTCGACTTCACTGGTTGGACCCGCGCGATCCGCAGCAGCCTTTTCCGTCACCGCACCTGGCGATGCGCGATCCCAACGGCCTGCTGGCCATCGGCGGCGACCTGTCGATGACGCGACTGATCCGCGCGTATTCGCAAGGCATTTTCCCCTGGTACAACCCTGACGAGCCGATACTCTGGTGGAGCCCGGACCCGCGCGCCGTGCTGATGCCCGACGGCCTTCACGTGTCGCGCTCACTGGGCAAGAGCATCCGTCGTGCCGATTACGCTGTGACGCTCGATACCGCCTATCCGTCCGTGCTGGCGGCCTGCGCGAGCGTGCGTCGCCACGGCCGCGGGACCTGGTTGGGATTGGACATGCGCGAGGCCTACCAGGAGTTGCACGCCCGGGGCTATGCGCACAGCGTGGAGGTCTGGCGCAATGGCGAGCTCGTCGGTGGTCTTTACGGCGTGGCGCTGGGACGCGCATTCTTCGGAGAGTCGATGTTCTCGCGCGCAAGCGACACCTCCAAGATCGCGCTGTTCTGGCTATGCGAACAGCTGCGGGCCTGGGGTTTCCGATTGGTGGACTGTCAGGTCGCCTCCGAGCACCTCAAGTCCTTGGGTGCGATCGACGTGTCGCGTGAGCGCTTTCTGAATCTGCTGCGTCCCGCCGTGGCCCTGCCGGGCCGCACGGGGACGTGGCGCTTCGACCTCGCCGTCCCGTCGGCGCGCGAACACCTGACACCCTTACACCTGACTTGAGCAAGGCTTAGACGCCACGAGCACGTTGCGGCACATGGAACGCATCCGCCTCTACCTGAGCACCGAGCACCCCTGCGGCTACCTGCCGCAGCGGACGGCGCGCAGCTTGTTCGTGGATCCGGATTTCACACTGAACCCGCAGCGCTACGAGATGCTGCTGCAGCAGGGCTTCCGCCGTGGTGGTGATCACGTTTATCGCCCACGCTGCAATGGCTGCGCAGCCTGCATTCCAGCCCGCATTCCGGCCGATGCCTTCGTGCCCAACCGCTCGCAGCGGCGTTGCCTCAAGCTCAACGCCGACCTCGAACTGAATATCCGTCAGGAGCTCACCGACGAGCAGTTCGAGCTGTATCAGCGCTACCTGCGTGGTCGTCATGCCGGCGGGGGAATGAATCCCGAGGACAAGCCGGGGTTTCACAACTTTCTGGACTGCGGCTGGGGCACGGCCGAGTTCTGGGAATTTCGCCTGGCAGGGCACCTGGTCTGCTGCGCCGTGGTCGATCGCACGCCTCAGGCCCTCTCGGCGGTCTACACCTTTTTCGACCCCGACATGGACGATCGCAGCCTGGGCACCTACGCCGTGCTGCGCCAGGTACTGCACGCCAAGCAGCGGCAGATGGACCACGTCTACCTAGGGTACTGGGTGCCTGGAAGTCGCAAGATGGAATACAAGCGCAACTTCAAACCGCTCGAAATTCTCTCGGGCCGTGGCTGGCAGGTGCTGGAAACCTGAGCCCGCGCGACGCAGTGCGCAGAATAATCTTCGTGGCGACATTGCCTTCGAGCGTGATCTTGACAGCCGTGGTTGCCCTGGTGTTCGCGAACGCGGATAATGATGGGCTACCTAGTCCCCAGTTCCGAAGGTAATGGCTAAAGAAGATCACATCGAGATGCCCGGCACGGTTGCCGAAACCCTGCCCAATACGACGTTCCGCGTGAAGCTCGACAACGGCCACGTGGTAACTGCTCACATCTCGGGCCGTATGCGCAAGAATTACATCCGCATCCTCACGGGCGACAAGGTCACCGTGCAGCTGACGCCCTACGACCTCACCAAGGGCCGCATCACCTTCCGCGACAAATAAGCTGCGTCGGGGGCAATCCGGCAAGCTACACGACCTCTCAATGAAAAAGCCCGCCTGGAGCGGGCTTTTTCATTTGCAGCGAGCCGGATCAGACCGGCTCGAGCTGGCTCACCTTCTCGCGGGGTTCCAGCTCGAAATCGAGCTGGTCGCCCTTGACCGTCACGAACACGCGACCACCCTGGGCCAGCTTGCCGAACAGCAGCTCCTCGGCCAGCGGCCGCTTGAGACTGTCCTGGATCGTGCGCGCCATCGGGCGCGCGCCCATCTTGGGGTCGTAGCCACGAGTGCCGAGCCAAGCACGCGCGTCTTCGTCCACCTCGAGCATCACGCCCTTGGAGGCGAGCTGCTCCTCGAGCTGCACGAGGAACTTGTCGACCACGCGCGAGATCTCGGCCAGCCCCAGCGGCGCGAACGGGATGATCGCGTCTAGACGGTTACGGAATTCCGGCGTGAACATCTTGCGGATCACTTCCATCGCATCGATGGTGTGATTGTGCTCGACCAGACCGATCGACCGACGCGACGACTCTTCTGCGCCCGCATTGGTGGTCATGATCAGGATCACGTTGCGGAAGTCCGCCTTGCGACCGTTGTTGTCGGTCAGCGAGCCGTGATCCATGACCTGCAGCAGCAGGTTGAAGACGTCGGGATGCGCCTTCTCGATTTCGTCGAGCAGCACCACCGAATGCGGGTGCTTGATCACCGCCTCGGTCAGCAGGCCGCCCTGGTCGAAGCCGACATAGCCCGGGGGCGCACCGATCAGACGGCTGACCGTGTGACGCTCCATGTACTCCGACATGTCGAAACGGATCAGCTCGATACCGAGCAGCGAGGCGAGCTGCTTGGTGACCTCGGTCTTGCCAACACCGGTCGGACCCGCGAGCAGGAAGTTGCCGATCGGCTTGTCGGGGTTGCCGAGGCCCGAGCGCGACAGCTTGATGCTGCTCGATAGCTGCTCGATGGCGTTGTCCTGGCCATAGATCGTGAGCTTGAGGTCACGCTCCAGCGTCGCGAGCTTGTCGCGATCGTTGGACGACACGCTCTTGGGAGGAATGCGCGCGATCTTGGCGATGGTTTCTTCGATGTCACGCACCTGCACGGTCTTGCGGCGCTTGGACTCGGGCAGCAGGCGCAGACGCGCTGCCGCTTCGTCGATGACGTCGATGGCCTTGTCGGGCAGATGCCGGTCGGTGATGTGGCGAGCCGCCAGCTCCACCGCGCTGCGCAAGGCGCCGCGCGTGAACTGCACCTGATGATGCTCCTCGAAGCGCAGCTTGAGGCCTTCGAGGATCTTGATGGTGTCCTCGACGGTGGGCTCGGAAACGTCGATCTTCTGGAAGCGGCGCGCCAGCGCGCGATCCTTCTCGAAGATGCCGCGATATTCCTGGTACGTGGTCGAACCGATGCAGCGCAGCTCACCCGACGACAGCAGCGGCTTGAGCAGGTTGGACGCATCCATCACGCCGCCGCTGGCTGCACCGGCACCGATGATCATGTGGATCTCGTCGATGAACACGATGGCGCCGGGCTGCGTGGTCAGCTCCTGCATCACGCTCTTGAACCGCTTTTCGAAGTCGCCGCGATACTTGGTGCCGGCGATCAGGCTGCCCAGGTCCAGGCTGTAGACGATGCTGCCACGCAGCAGATCGGGCACCTTGTCTTCGACCACGAGCCAGGCCAGACCTTCGGCGATCGCCGTCTTGCCGACGCCGGCTTCGCCGACCAGCAACGGGTTGTTCTTGCGGCGGCGGCACAGCGTCTGCATGACGCGCTCGATCTCGTGCTCACGGCCGATCAGCGGATCGATCTGGCCGCGCGCGGCACGCTCGTTCAGATTGACCGCGAACTGCTCGAGCGCGGTTTTTCCGCCGGCCTTGCCGTCTTCCTTGTCCTCGGCGTCCTGCGAAGACTCGGGCGCCGGCGGCTGCGCGGGGCTGCCGTTCTTGGTAATGCCGTGAGAAATGAAGTTGACCACGTCGAGGCGCGTCACGCCCTGCTCGTTGAGCAGGTAGACCGCGTGCGTGTCTTTTTCGGCGAACAGCGCCACCAGCACGTTGAGCGTGGTGACCTGCTTTTTGCCAGCCGCCTGCACGTGGTAGATGGCGCGCTGCAGGACTCGCTGGAACGACAGCGTGGGCTGCACTTCGACCTGCTCGGTCGACTCGCGATTGGAATGAATGTTCTGGCGAATGTAGTCGCGCAGCGCCTGTTCGAGCTTCTCCAGATCGGCGCCACCGCCCGTGAGAACTTCGGACACGTTGGTGTCCGACAGCAGAGCCAACAGCAGATGCTCGACCGTCAGCAGTTCGTGACCTTCGCCACGAGCGGCCAGAAAGGCGGCATCCAGTGCTTTTTGGAGTTCATCGCTAAGCATTAAGCCTTCTCCATGACGGTGAGCAGCGGGTGCTGATGCTTGCGGGCGTAGGCGTTGACCTGCGCCGTCTTGGTCTCCGCGATCTCCACCGGAAAGATGCCGGCGGTGCCGCGTCCTTTGGTGTGCACGTGAAGCATGATTTGCACCGCCGTTTCACGGGAGTGGTGAAAAAACTGCTGCAAAACCTGGACCACGAATTCCATGGGCGTGAAGTCGTCGTTGACGACCACCACCTTGTACATCGGCGGCTGCTGCAGACGCGGCTTGGCTTCCTCGACGGCAAGGTCGCGGTTGTCGTCTCGCTTCGTGTTGCTGCTCATGGGTCTAGTGTAGCGCTGCCCCCGCAAAAAACGAGGGCTGCGGAATCTCCCGTATCGGGCCCTGTTCGGATCAGGTTCTGAAGCTAAATTGATGCGATCGCAGCGCTTTCAAGGCCGAGCTGGCGCGGCCGTGTTCGCCTGTTTTTGCGAGCTGGCTTGCGGGTCCGGCGAAACGCCGGTCGCCGGCTTGCGGCTCGCCGTCACGAAATATGACAACGAGAATGCGAAAGTTACGCCCGCATCTATGTTCAGTTCTTTTTGTCTAAGCTCGGCACGCGACTTGTCGACTGGTTCTCGACCACCGAACCTGCATCCCACACAAGATGGACCATCTGCGGCTTCGCCACGCGACCTGCTGCCGAAGCCGGCGCGAGGATCGGTTCAGCGTGCTGTAATCTGTCGCAATCAGCGGGTTATCATGCTTCATGCTTGCTTTTTCTGACTCTCTGCGCCGCTCCCTGATCCAGGCCAACGAACGGCACGGTCGCTGGCTGCCCCGCATCGCCACCGTGGTGCTGACCATCCTGCTGGCGCGCCTGCTGGCACAGTTCGTCTGGCTGTGGGTTCCGGTGCCCGAGTCGGCGCAGTGGAAGCCGGCCCCGGTCGCGGCCACCGCCACCCCGGCATCGGCGCCCAAGGGCCCCGACGCTCAGCTGATCGCGAGCGCCCACCTGTTCGGCGACTACCAGGCGCCGGCCGACGCCGGACTGGCGCAGATGGACAAGGCGCCTGATACCCGCCTCGCCCTGACCCTGCTGGGTATTCTGGCCGCCGACGAGGACCGCGGATCGCGCGCCCTGATCGGCGACAGCGGCGGTGAGGAGAAGCCCTATGCGATCGGCGACAAGGTGCCGGGCGGCGTCAACCTGCAGGCCATTTTCCCGGACCGCGTGATCCTGTCACGCAATGGCCAGCTCGAAACCCTGCGCCTGGACAAGGACAAGCCCGGCGCTCCACTGGCCGCCTCGGTCAGCCGCGGAACGGGCGGCGCACCCGGCAGCACGGTGACGGCCGAAACCGCCGAGATGCTGGCCAAGGTCCGGGACCAGCTGCTGCAGGATCCGGCCAAGGCCTCCGACTACATCCGCGTGCAGCCCGCCAACATCGGCGGCGAGCAGCGCGGCTATCGCATCTATCCGGGGCGCGACCGCAGCGTGTTCAACCAGGCCGGCCTGCGCCCGGGCGACATCGTGACCTCGGTCAACGGCGTACAGCTCAACGACCCGGCCCAAGCTTTGCAAATGCTGGCAGACTTGAGTCAGGCATCGACCCTGAATCTGACCGTCGAGCGCGGGGGGAATCCGCAGACGCTCACGGTCAACTTCAATCAGTAGTCGACCACTGCCGATCGAAATCGAACTCAAAGTCGCGCAAGGCATGGACAGCGACGAGCCGCAGGGAGCGGCCCAGCAAGACCTTGCCGGTCGTATCCAATTCATTACTCGTCACGCCCTGCCATGCGTGACGACCAGCTTTCAGGGTCAGCCGAAGATCACATGACGCCTTATTCCATCGCCCGGCGCGCCGCCTACGGCCTGCTGACCTTCCTGGCCATATCCCTGCCCGCCTGGGCGCAGGTGACGCTGAACCTCAAGGACGCCGACATCAACACGCTGATCGCCACGGTCAGCGAGGTCACCGGCAAGAATTTCATCGTCGATCCGCGCGTCAAGGGCAAGGTCACGGTGGTGTCGTCCAGCCCCATGGATGCCGCCGGTGTCTATGAAACCTTCCTGGCCGTGCTGCAGGTGCAGGGCTTCGCCGCGATTCCGGCGGGCGAGGCCATCAAGATCGTGCCCGAAACCTACG
>JALRLM010000391.1 GCA_023254435.1 Hydrocarboniphaga sp. | reverse complement strand
CCGCCCTCAGCGGCCGCTATCCGGGTGGCACCATCCGCAAAGTGGTGCGGATCGGCGGCAGGCATGGCCTGCGCATCGGCGGCCACGGCGCCGTCATCGTAGCCCTCGCGACCGAACAGGTTCTTGTAGAGGTTGTAGGTGCCGCCCGCAAAGATGTAGAGGTTGTTGGTGGGCAGGTCGGGCAGGCGCGTCGACGCCGGGTTGCCCTTGGTGTCGCCCTGGAAAGCCGGATCGGCCGGGGCCAGTGCGCTGCCTTCGGTCAGGACCGGCGGCACGTCCATGGTCGGCGTATAGATCTCGCGGTTCATCACCGTGTGGATCTCGTTGATGCGGTTGAGCACCGCGCCGGTGTTGGCGTTGAGAATGATGCGCTCGCGCACGGCCTCGTTGGCGGCACCCTTGACCATCACTTCGTAGGCCAGGAAATTCTTGCCGTCCACGCCCTTGAGCAGGCCGGTGCGGTAGATCATCAGGCGGGTCGATTCGATCGACAGGTTCGCCTTGGGGTGCAGCTTCTGCGCCGCTACCAGACCCGTGTTGCGCAGGCTGGCCAGCGACTTCTTCGGCGTGATCGACAGGCCGTCGAGGTCCTTGACGAACACCCCGTTGGTGCCGGTGATGCCATCGGCATTCATGTGCACGACCACGCGGGCGCCGAACACGGGCAGGCCCTGATAGAACTGGTCCATGTGCACGTGGGTGCCGCCGTAGTTGTCACGGCTCTGGCGCTGCTGCTGCAGCTCGGTCAGCGGCGACTGGATGCCCAGCACGCTGCCGTAGATCGACAGGAAGTTCTGCGCTCGCTCCAGCGACGTGCCGGCGGCGCCATCGTGCATCAGCACGCTCTTGCCGGTGGCGTGGACGGTGGCGTACGAATCCTTGGCGATGGTGTTGGCGAGCAGTTTGTTGCCCGTGTTGGAACGCAGCTGCTGCAGCGCCTCCGCCGCTGTCGCGACCGGGCGATCGACGGCTGCGAAGCCGGTCGCCGGAAGCCAAAGCGCCGCGATCGCCGCGGCAAAAACCGTAGGACGGGCCAGAACGCGGGCCAATGAAGGCCGTGCCGCAGCAGTGATGGGCATAGAAGTAGCAGGCAGGGAAAAGGCGACTGGAGTATCAGATTTTTCTTACATCGAACCTATGGTGAAAAGAACCCAGAACGACGCCGAAGAAACCTCATGAAAAAGGAAATGAGGAATCTTCCGCGCCTTTCCCTCGGATTGCCGCCGGTGAAGTTCTCAGTCCCGGGTCGCAAGCGTGTCGTGGCTTGCCGCCGGGCCGCGCGATGCGTTCGTCGACGCCGTTCGCGACGATTGGAGATCGGGTCGGCATTCAGCCTCACCGTTTAGATTGGGCGCAGCCCGTCGCGTCCTCTACAATTGCGATATCTGTCGTTCGTCCACCGTCCTCAACTGGGAAAGCTCAGCGCATGTCGAAGATCGTCCAAGTGTCCGCCCTCGAAATCATTGATTCCCGCGGCAACCCCACGGTGGAAGCCGAAGTGGTGCTGGAATCCGGCGCGGTGGGTCGCGCGGCGGCGCCTTCCGGCGCGTCGACTGGCACGCGCGAAGCGGTGGAACTGCGTGACGGCGACAAGAAGCGCTACATGGGCAAGGGCGTGCAGCAGGCC
>JALRLM010000359.1 GCA_023254435.1 Hydrocarboniphaga sp. | reverse complement strand
ACGTGTTTGCCACTGGGCAGATGGCACTAATTACAGCATACTGACCCATCGTGCTATATAGGCCGCTATAGGACTGAAGCGTCTGACCGTTAGCGGCCACAGTAACCTTGCCAGCACCACCTTGGATAATGGTGCAGGAACTGCACATGCCCTTGCGCATCGTCGGCAACCCGACGCGGCGTGAACCCGACGGCCTGGCGATGTCGTCGCGCAACCAGTACTTGAGCCCCGAGGAGCGCCAGCTGGCGCCGAGCCTGCACCGGGCGCTCAGTGCCGTAGCGCAACGTCTCAAGGCCGGCGAGCGCGATTTCGACGCCCTGACCGCCGAGGCGAGGCGCATGCTGGATCGTCAGGGCTTCAAGACGCAGTATCTGGTCGTGCGCGACCCCGACACGCTTGGCATGCCATCGGTGGACAATTCCGCCTGGGTCATTCTGGTGGCGGCTCATCTGGGCCGGACTCGTCTGATCGATAATTTGGAAGTGTCGGGCTGAGCTAGGAATTTTCCTGACTTTGAATATGACCGGATGGTTGCTGCGCGGGGACGCGCTGGTTAAACTTCGCCATCCGACACGCTAGAGCTTCCTCCCAGATGAGGAACAATCGATGTCAGAACGGGCGTATGTCTTAGTGGGCCGCCCGCCTCCGCCGAAAACTTGATGTCCGGGTGCATGTCTTGGTGGGCCACCCGGTATCGCTAGCCAGTTGGACCAATGCCATGCAACTGACGATGCTCAAGTGCAAGCTCCACCGTGCGCGAGTGACGCACGCCGAGCTGGACTACGACGGCTCCTGCGCGATCGATTCCCGCCTGCTTGATCTGGCCGGAATTCTCGAGTTCGAGCAGATCCAGATCTACAACATCAACAACGGTGAGCGATTCACCACCTACGCCATTCGCGCCGAAGCCGGCTCCGGCATCATTTCGGTCAATGGCGCCGCCGCGCACAAGGCGCGCGTCGGCGATCGCGTGATCATCTGCGCCTATTCCGAGATGGAAGAAGGCGCGGCGCGTGCATTCAAGCCGCGTCTGGTCTACTGCGACGAGACCAATCGCGTCGTTCGCACCGCCAACACTATTCCGGTCCAGGCGGCTTGAAGCGGGCTGAGCGCCGCCCGGGCACATCCAGGGCGACGCAGGCCTGGTTCCCCACGCTGATTTACAGCGCACCGCTGGGTGGCGCGGGCTCGCTCGCGCTCAACGGCGAACTGCTCAGAGAGGCGCAGCAGCTGCGGGAATTCGATCGCAGTGGCCAGCGCTGGTCGTTGCGCAACTATCCGGGTGGGTACACGAGTTATGGCTCGATGGATCGCCTGCATCAGTTCTCGTCGACTTTCGACGCCTTGCAGCGGCGCATCGATCGTCACGTACAGCGTTATGCGCAGGACCTGCGCTGGGATTTGCGTGAACGCCCGCTGGTGATGAGCGACTGCTGGCTCAACATCATGCCCAGGGGAACCTCGCATTCGTTTCACCTGCATCCGCAGTCGGTCGTCAGCGGCACCTACTACGTCAAGGTGCCGCGGGGCGCGCCCGGACTCAAGTTCGAAGATCCGCGCCTGGCGTTCATGATGGCGGCACCGGGCCGGGCGGCGGACGCCGAACCCGAGCACCGCTCGCACATCGAGTATCCCGTCGCCGCGGGGCAGGTGATCCTGTTCGAAAGCTGGTTGCGGCATGAAGTGGCAGCCAATCCGGTGGGCGCAGAACGCATCAGCGTGAGCTTCAACTACCACTGGGCCTGAGTCGCGGCTAAGCTGAAAGGGAACCCGCCTAACCCGAACCGACGAGGCCCATGCAGCCGCTGAACCAAACTCCGGCCTGGTACGAGCTTTCCCGCCTGGCCGACACCTTTCGCGGTCGCTCCCTGCCTTCACTGTTCGATGCCGATACGGCCCGTGCCCAGACGCTGGCGCTGGAAGCCTGCGGTCTCTACCTCGACTATTCCAAGCAGCCCGTCGATGCGACGGTGCTGAAAGCCTTGCTCGATCTGGCCCGGCAGCAGGATGTGACGGGGTGGATCGCACGCATGTTCGCTGGCGAGCGCATCAATCACACCGAGGATCGTGCGGTTTTTCACGTGGCTCTGCGCGCGCCTCGGAACGCCGCTTTCAAGTCGGGTAGCCAGGATGCGTCGGCCGACGTGCATCGCGTGCTCGACCGCATGGCGAGCTTCGCCGATGGCGTGCGCAAAGGCCTGCTGCGCAGCGCCACGGGCGAGATGTTCACCGACGTCGTCAACATCGGCATCGGCGGCTCCGATCTGGGACCGCGCATGGTCAATGAAGCCCTGGTCGACTTCGCCGACGGCCCTCGCACGCACTACGTCGCCAACGTCGACGGTGCGCAACTCGAGGCCGTGCTCAAGCGCCTCGAGCCCGCCCGCACCCTGTTCATCGTCACCTCCAAGACCTTCACCACGCTCGAGACCATGGCCAATGCCAATGCGGCTCGGCGCTGGCTGGTGCGCGCGCTGGGCGAGCACGCCGTGGGCGAGCATTTCGTGGCTGTGTCCACGAACCTGCCGGAGGTGCGCAAGTTCGGCATCCTGCCGGACCGCGTCTTCGAGTTCTGGGACTGGGTCGGCGGGCGTTATTCGGTGTGGTCCGCGGTTGGCCTGGCTCTGCTGATTTCGCTGGGCTCGAAGCGCTTCGGCGAGTGGCTGGCCGGTGCGCACGCCATGGACGAACATTTTCGCCAGGCGCCATTGGAGGCCAACATGCCCGCGCTGATGGCGCTGCTGGCCGTGTGGAACCGCAACTTTCTGGGCGGCGCCACGCAGGTCGTGGCGGCCTACGCGCAGAAGCTCGAAAGCTTCGTTGCCTGGCTGCAGCAGCTCGAGATGGAATCCAACGGCAAGAGCGTGCACCGCGACGGCTCCGCCGTGACGGTCGACAGCACTCCTGCACTCTGGGGCGATGTGGGCACCAACGGCCAGCATGCCTTTTTCCAGATGCTGCACCAGGGCAGCGAAGTGCATCCGGTCGATTTCATCCTGCCGGTGCTCGGCAGCCATCCCTGGCTCGATCAGCAACGCATGCTGGTGGCCAACTGCCTGGCGCAGAGCGCCGCCTTGATGCGCGGCAAGACGGCGGACGAAGTCCGAGAGGAGCTGCAGGGCAAGCTGCAGGGCGAGGCCCTGGAAGCCGCCATTCCGCATCGCGTGTTTCCGGGCAACCGGCCCAGCAGCACCTTGCTGATGCCGCGCGTGGATCCTTTCCACCTCGGCGCGCTGATGGCGCTCTACGAGCACCGCACCTTCGTGCTGTCCGTTCTCTGGAACATCAATGCCTTCGACCAATGGGGCGTGGAGCTCGGAAAAAAGCTCGCGCAGACCGTGCTACAGGCCATGAGCGGGCAGGCCGCGGATCTGGATCCATCCACTGCCGAATTGCTGAACAAGAGCTTAAAATACTGAAAAGATTGGAAATCTTCGAAGTTGGCGTTACTCTCTGGAAAAATCCGTCCATGTGTTGTCCAGGGAGCTTCTTATGAAGAACAAACGGCAGGAAAAACGAAACTTCGCGACCGGCGTGCTGGTCGCGGCCATGCTGTCGGTGTCCTCGTGGATGCCGGCGCAGGCGGCGATGGTGAGCACCGAGCAGCTGGTGAGCGCGTCGGATCGTGAGGCTCGCGTGGAGCAGGTGCAGGGTTTTCTGGCGCGCACCGACGTCCGCCAGCAACTCGAGCGTTGG
>JALRLM010000376.1 GCA_023254435.1 Hydrocarboniphaga sp. | reverse complement strand
CCATCGCCTTCAGCACCCGCGCGTCGGTCACCCCCTGCCGCCGCAGCGACAGGATCAACCGCCCCGCGCGGTCGTCCGACAGGCTCATCCGGCCGGTCCCTTGGGAGGCGCGCCGCCCAGGGCTGGACCTGCTTAGCTCTGCGCTTCGACGGCCGCTCCGCGCGGAAGATCCCAGCGATAACCGCTACCACGCAGCGTGGTGATGGGATTGAGCGTGGCTTCGGGGTCGAGCTTGCTGCGCAGGCGGCGGATGAAGACTTCGATCACGTTGCTGTCGCGTTCCTCGTCTTCGGCATACAGATGCTCAGCCAGCGTGGCCTTGGAGACGACCTGGCCGGCGTGCAGGATCAGGTACTCCAGCACCTTGTACTCGTAGGCGGTCAGGTCGACGCTCTGGCCGTTGACGAACACCGTCTTGGCGGTGGTGTCGACCGCGATCGGGCCGCATTCGAGCATGGGCTGGGCCCAGCCGCCCGAGCGGCGCAACAGCGCACGTACGCGCGCCAGCAACTCCTCGCGGTGGAAGGGCTTGACCAGATAGTCGTCGGCGCCCGCTTCCAGGCCCTCGACCTTGGTCTGCCAGCCGTCGCGGGCGGTCAGGATCAGGATCGGGAACGAGCGGCCGGCCTTGCGCGCGCGGCGGATGATTTCGACACCGCTGATGCCGGGCAGGCCCAGGTCGACGATGGCGATGTCGACCGGATATTCCTCGGCCATGTAGAGGCCGTTCTCGCCGTCACCGGCGACGTCGACGGCAAAGCCTTCGTCGGCAAAATACTGCGAGACCAGGCCGCGCAGATGGGGATCATCCTCGATTACGAGAGCTCGCATGTCAGTCCCTTAGCAAACATCTTCAATGAAGCCGGGCCATCAGGTGCCCGGCACGAATACCGTTCGAACGTCGCCGTTCTTGAGCAATTTGACGCTGTAGCCATCAACCCCCCGGTCGACGGATAACACTTTGCCGCCACCGTTCTGCTGCTGGGCGATGCGCGCGGCCTCGGACGGAGACACCGTCATCGCCGGGCGATTGCCGTCGTTCTGCAGCAGCCCCGACGGCGCCAGACGCGGTTTGCCGCCCAGGCCCAGACCATCGCGACCATCAGCCAGCGCCGGGGCGATGCCGAGCATCGCCAACACCAGGCCGCACAGCATCGGTCTCAACCGCGTCGCGAGCGATGGCCTGGACGGCATGAAGGAAACCAGGCCCGCTTAGTAGCGGGCCGGGCGCACGTCTACATCCACCGCGATGCGATTGCCCGGGTCGTAGGGCATGGTGGTCTGGTAGAGATTGCCGTTGTAGCGATAAGTGACGTCGTAGCCGTCGATGCGATCTTCGAAGCGACGATCGTCGACGGTTTCGCAGCGTGTTTCGGTGCCCGTGCGCATGGCGCCGCCACGCGGATACTCGCCGGCATGGCTGCCGAGGCCGGCACCGACCACGGCGCCGACGCCGGTGGCGACGGCACGGCCACTGCCGCCGCCGAACTGGTGACCGGCGACGCCGCCGATGACGCCGCCGATGATCGCGCCGGCGACGTTGCTGCCGGCGACGTTGCTGCCGGCGACGGGCGCGGGTTCGCGATAGCTGACCTGTTCATCCCAGCATTGGCGGCGCGGTTCGGTGACGGCGACCTGGCGGATGATGGGACGCGAGCTCACCACCTGGGCGAAGTCGGTGCGGTGGCTGGATTCGACGCGGTAGTCGGCGTCGCTGGGCTGGTAACGGGCATCGTAAGCGGGGTCGTAGCCGTCGTAACGGCCTGCCAGCGCGGGCAGGGGGCACAGGCCGACGGCAAGCGCCGCGACCGTGGTGGCGGAAGCAAACCGACGAATCCGGGAAGGCGTCTGTTCACGCATGTACTGCTCTCCTGATAGCCGGCCGCAATGGCGGCTAGCTTGGCGGCGAGCTTAGGCCGTTCAGCTTAATTACTCCTTAACTTTTTCGAGCGATTCCGCGCGATTAGCGAGCACCGTTAGGTTGTCTATGCCGGTCTTTCAACGCGTCGTGGTGGTGGCGAAGCGCTTGAGATTGTTGGGCGAAAAGTAGCCGGCGGGCGCGGTCCAGTCGTATTCGGTGGCCTGCCGTTCCTCGTTGGTCATGTTCAGGATCACGTAACGGCGCGATTGCAGGTCGTAATGCACCTGCACGCCGTTGACCATCACCGGCACGTTGGCGAAGTTGATGGCGTGCGATTCCGCCGTGCGCCAGAACTGGCCGCGCTCGTCGTACATGTCCTGGGCGAGCACGATCCAGCTGTCCTCGTCCACGTAGAACACGCGGCGCTTGTAGCGATGGCTGGTGCCGGGCCGCACGTTGGCCTCGATGATCCAGACGCGATGCAATTCATATCGCGCCAGGTCCTGGTTGATGTGGCCGGGCCTGATGATGTCCTTGTACCTGAGCTTGTCGCTGTAGAGGCGGTAGCTGTTGTACGGCACCAGCATCTCTTTCTTGCCGATCAGCTTGATCGTGTAACGGTCGAGCGGGCCGTTGAACATGTCGACCTGGTCGTGCGTCATCAGGCCGTCGTGCAGCGGATTGTCGTAGCCGACCTCGCCGATGCGCCGCGAGCGCCCCTGGCCCTGGCTGTAGACCCAGACGCCGGTGATCTCCTTCACGCGATCGATCGGCACATGCAGCAGCGTGGCTTCGCCGGCCTTGCTGGCCGGCGACAGCAGCTTGGTGAACAGGTACAGATTCTGGTTGCCGATGTCCTCGGCCGTCGCCTTGGGGTTGTTGTAGGCGTAGGCCAGCTCGAAGTAGCTGCGTTCCACCACGTGATCGCCGCTGGGCGTGGTCGCGGCGGCGTTGACGTAACCACGAAAGCCGCGCGTGTTGTAGCGCATGATGTGATTCCACATCACCTCGCCGCCGGTCTTCGGAATCGGAAACGGATAGCCCTGCGCCGCACAGCAGAAGCCGTAGCCGTTGTCTGTGAGATCCACGGTCGTGGCGTTGCGCCGCGTGGCCTCGTAGAACCAGTCGGGATAGGACGCGCTGCGATGGCTGGGATAGACCCGCATCCTGTAGTCGTCGAAGGTCTGGAACAGTGCCTTGTAGCCCTCGGTGAGCCGGTCGGCGTACTGGGCCAGGTTGGCGCGCGTGATCGTGTACAGCGGCTGCTCGCCGGCGTAAGGGTCGTCTCCGCGTTGCAGACTCGATTGCTTGAGCGGCTGCCACGCCGGAATGCTGCCATCGGCATTGCCGCCCGCTTCGGCGCCGATGGGCGTGAGCCTGCTGCCCAGCTGCGCGGCCTCTTCGGCCGGCACCTTCGCCAGTGCGCTACCGGCGATCAGCGCCAGAGCGCCGAGCGCGGCTTGCGCCCACTTCGCACCGCATGTCGCCGTCATCGGCTGGTCTCCTCGCTGCAGTCCGCTTCGGTGGCGGATCGTGCAGGGGAGCTTGCCGATCAGGAGCCGAGACTGGCCTGAACGGCGTTCCAGTCGATGTCCAGCGGGCGGTAGCGGCCGGCCGGGCCGTCAGCGAGCTGGCGTTCCAGCTCCCGGATGCGCTCGGGCACGGCCGGATGGCTCGACAGCCAGGCCGGCGGCGCCTGACCGCCGTGGCCGGCGTCGAGCTTGGCGAAGATGCGCAGCATGCCGTCGGGGTCGATGCCCGCCGAAACGAGCCGCTGCAGTCCCCGCGTGTCGGCCTCGCGCTCGCTGTCGCGCGAGAAGCTCAGGCCCGACAGCTGCCCCGCGGCCTGGCCGGCCATGCCCAGGTCACCGATCAGCACGGCCACGGCCAGCCGCAGGCCGGCCTGCTGCACCATGGCCTTGAGGCTGTGGCGCTGCTCCACGTGCTCCACTTCGTGCGCGAGCACGCCGGCCAGTTCGTCGGCGCTGTCGGCGGCTTCGATGAGGCCGGTGTGCACCACCACGATGCCACCCGGCACGGCGAAGGCGTTGAGGCTGGGATCGCGCGTGACGTACCAGCGATAGCGATAGGCCGAGCCCGTGGTCAGGCGCTGGCCGATGGCTTCGACGGCGCGGTTGGCCTCGGTGTCTTCGACGAGCTTGAGCTGCGCCTTCTGCTGGTCGAAGAACCAGTCGCCGAGCTGAGCCTCCTTCTGGACCGAAACGAAGCCGGCCAGCCAGCCGCTCAGCGGCCGGGCCGCCAGCAGCAGGGCGATCAGTCCCAGCGCGGGCAGTGCCAGGTAGAACGCGACCGCCGACAGGCCCAGGCGGCGATTGCGCGTATCGCGGCGACGCTTGCCGACCAGGGCCTCGACGGCCGGTCGCAGCGCGGCGGGCGGCTGCTGTTCGAGCCGTGCCAGCGTCGGCGTATCCGACACCAGCAGTGCCCAGCGACGTTCGCCGTCCTGCCAGCCGAACTGCCAGTGCGCTTCATCGAAGCCGGCGCGACGCAGTTCGATCGCATCGAGCCGGGCCGTCAGGCGTTCGCCGTCGGGCGCCGACAGGCTCAGCGAGAAAACATCGATCGTGGCGTCGACGGCCACGCCGGCGGCCGCCAGGCCCGGACCGAACAGCCGGCCCGGAACCTTCAGGGTCGTCACCTGCGGCTTACTCGTCGTCGCCCAGCAGCCCGCCCAGCAGGCCACCGGCGGCGCCGGCGCCCAGCAGCGAGCCTTCGCCCTGGCTGCGACCGCCGATGGCCGGCGCGGCCATGACGATGCGGTTGGCCATGCGCGACAGCGGCAGCGACTGCAGCCACACCGTGCCCGGGCCCTGCAGCACGGCATAGAACAGGCCTTCGCCCGAGAACAGGGCCGACTTGAGCTTGCCGATGTACTGGATGTCGTAGCTCACGGTCTGCGTCAGCGCGACGATGCAGCCGGTGTCGACGCGCAGCGTCTCGCCGGGCATCAGGTCGCGGCGATACAGCGTGCCGCCGGCGTGGACGAAGGCCAGGCCGTCGCCGTCGAGGCGCTGCATGATGAAGCCTTCGCCGCCGAACAGGCCGACGCCGAGCTTGCGCTGGAAGGCGATGCCCAGGCTCACGCCCTTGGCTGCGCACAGAAAGGAATCCTTCTGGCAGATCAGCGTGCCGCCGACGTCGGGCAGGTGGATCGGAATCAGCGTGCCCGGATACGGCGCGGCGAACGACACCTTGCGCTTGCCCGCACCCTGGTTCATGAACACCGTGGTGAACAGGCTCTCACCGGTCACCAGGCGCTTGCCGGCGCCCACGAGCTTGCCCCAGAAGCTTTTCTCCTGCGAGGAGCCATCGCCGAACACGGTGTCCATGACGATGCCGTCTTCCATGAACATCATCGCGCCGGCTTCACCGACCGCGGCCTCGCCCGGGTCCAGCTCCACTTCAACGAACTGCATGTCGTTGCCGTAGATCTTGTAGTCGATGATGTCCATGGCCATCGGTGAATCTCCTGATGAGTCGAAATTTGAGTGTGGCGAAAACCAGGCCGCGTCTAGAGCAGGCCGGACAGTTTCTGCAGCGCCTCGGGTCGCGCATAGGCGCGGAACAGGGTGCGCGCGAGCACCGTCGTGGTTTGATGCACTTCGGTGGGGTTTTGGTTGCGTAGCGCCAGGATCGAGGCTTCGAGCAGCGAGATCATGGCGCGCGACATCGGCTCCAGCGCATCGCCGAGATCGAAGCTGCCCTGGCGCGCGCCGGCTTCGAGCACCTGGCGCACCGACGACTGGGCACGTGCCTCGAAGGCGCGCTGCTCGTTGGTCAGCGTGGCGGTCTCGGGCGTCGACGGTACCAGCCAGTAGCCGGCCACGCCGTTCTCGATGCGCGGATCGCGCAGCATGCGCTCGAAGCCGCCGAACAGCGCGATGATGCCGAGCATGGCGTCGGGCTGGTCGCGCATCGGCCTCAGCACGTAGTCGTCGAAGATTTCGTGCAGCCGGCGCAGGCATTCGAGGAACAGGTTCTCCTTGCCCTCGAAGTGCCAGTACATCGCGCCCTTGGACAGGCCGGAGGCTTCGGCGATATCGCCGATCGACACGCCCTCGTAGCCATGCCGGCCGAACAGTTCGAAGGCGCGGTCCTGAATCGTCTTGAGCGTGTCGGTCTGCGCGTGAGCGGGCTTGCGCGGCATCAGCGGGGCGGTGCGTACGGCGGGAGGCGAAACCGGATTATGAGCCCTGCCGCTCGCCGGCGCATGACGGGATCGGCATCTGGCCTCGAGCCGGCCAGAAATATTTCGCCGTCGGCGCAACCCCATTCGTGGCCGCGCTCCGTTTACAGCCTGCAGTTGCCCTCAACGACCGCAGTACGACTGCCCACGGAGTCTCCCAATGTCCGCATCTTCGTCATTCGCCACGCCCAGGACCCGCCTCGCGGCGGCCGTTGCCGCGCTCGTGGTGGTGAGCGCCTGCTCCAGCGTCAACCGCCAGGCGCCACCCGTGGAGGCGTCGGCCACGCTGCCCTTGCCCGAGCAGGATGCCGCCGTTCTGCCGCCGCCTCCGCCGGCGGCGGCCGCTCCGGCCTACGAGGCGATGCAGTCGCGCGTGGCCGAGCAGCGCGCCGGCATGGCCATGGCCAAGGCGCGCCCACTGATGATGCCGCCGCCCCAGCCGATGCAGCCCGAGGCGCGCGAGCAGTACGGCAAGCTCGACGCCAACCCGGTTCAGCGCGTGGCCGAGGTGCCGGTGTCGACCTTCAGCGTCGACGTCGACACCGGCAGCTATGCCAACGTGCGGCGCTTCCTGCGCGATGGCCAGCTGCCGCCCCGCGACGCGGTGCGTGCCGAGGAGCTCATCAACTATCTCGACTACGGCTACGCCACGCCGCGTGACCGCGACACGCCCTTCGGCGTCATCACCGAGATCGGGCCCACGCCGTGGAACGCCAGAACCCACCTGCTCCACATCGGCATCCAGGGCTGGATGCCGCAGGGCGAGCGGCCGGCGTCGAACCTGGTGTTCCTGGTCGACGTTTCGGGTTCGATGCAGTCGGACGACAAGCTGCCGCTGGTGCAGTCCTCGCTGAAGCTGCTGACGGCCAAGCTGCGCCGGCAGGACCGCATCAGCATCGTCACCTACTCGGGCGACACCCGCGTGGCGCTGGAGCCGACTTCGGGCGATCAACGCGAGCGCATCGTCGCGGCCATCGACGCGCTCAGCGCCGGCGGCGGCACCAACGGCGGTGCGGGACTGGAGCTGGCGTATTCCATGGCGCGCCAGGGCTACATCGAGGGTGGCGTCAATCGCGTGCTGATGGCCACCGACGGCGATTTCAACGTCGGCACGACCAGCTTTGATGCGCTGCTGGAGCGCGTCGAACAGCAGCGCAAGAGTGGCATCGCGCTGACCACGCTGGGCTACGGCACGGGTAACTACAACGAGCAGCTCATGGAGCGCGTGGCCGATGCCGGTGACGGCAACTACGCCTACATCGACTCGCTGGCCGAGGCGCAGAAAGTGCTGGTGCGCGAGGCCGAGGCGACGCTGACCACGATCGCGCGCGACGTCAAGATCCAGATCGAATTCAACCCCGCGCAGGTCGCGGAATATCGTCTGATCGGCTACGAAAACCGTCAGCTGCGGCGCGAGGACTTTGCCAATGACAAGGTGGATGCGGGCGACATCGGCGCCGGCCATCGCGTCACCGCGCTGTACGAGATCGCGCTCGTTGGCGAGGGCGGCGAGCGCGTCGAACCGCTGCGTTACGGCAGCGCGGCCGCTGCGGCGGTGGCGAAGAACGGCGAGCTGGCGCATCTGCGGCTGCGCTACAAGAGGCCCGGTGACGGACTGGCCGCGAGCAGCCGGCTGATCGAGCGCGCGCTGACGCGCCAGGGCATCGAAACGAATCTGGCGGCGACCAGCACGGCGTTTCGCCTGTCGGCGGCGGTGGCGGGCTTCGGCCAGCTGCTGCGCGGCTCCGAGTACCTGCAGGCCTTCGACTACACTGGCGTCGAATCGCTGGCCCGCGCCGCGCGCGGCCGCGATGATAACGGCGAGGTCGGCGAATTCCTGCAACTCGTGCAGCTGGCACGCGGGCTCACGCCCACGGTCGGCTCGCGCGACGCCGACACGTCCACGCATGGAGGATGACCGCTGCCCGAGTTCGCCGCCCCGTCGACCGACGATGTCGCCGCGCCTGCCGGGCAGGACGGGGGCGTCGTCGGTATTGCGGGGCCCAGCGACGAGTCGCTGATGCTGCGCTATGCCGGCGGCGACGTGGCGGCGTTTCGCCTGCTGTACGGGCGGCATCGCGGCGGCTTGTATCGCTACCTGCTGCGCGGCTGCGGGTCGGGCGAGCGTAGCGCCGAACTGGCGTCCGAACTGTTCCAGGACGTCTGGGCCAGCGTGGTGCGCTCGCGCGAACGCTACGAGCCCAAGGCCAAGTTCGGTACCTGGCTCTACACGCTCGCGCACCATCGGCTGGTCGATCACTGGCGTACGCACAAGCCGCAGTTTCAGGCGATCGACGACGGCACGGCCGACGACGAAGCCGAGGCACTGAGCATCGCCGCGCCAGCCCACGAGCAACCCGAGGCGCAGGCCGAACGAGAGGTTCAGCGCCGGCGCCTGCTGCAGGCGATCGCGGGCCTGCCGATCGAACAGCGGCAGGCGTTTCTCATGAAGGAGGAAGGCGGCCTGAGCCTGGAAGAAATCGCCAGCGCCACCGGCGTGGGGCGCGAAACCGTCAAGAGCCGCCTGCGCTACGCGCTGGGCCGCCTGCGCGAGGCATTGACCGATGTCCTCTGAACCCAAGCCCGATGCGCCCATGGCCAGCGACGACGAACTCGACGCCTACCTGCGCGGCGAGCACGCGCTGACCCGCCGCTATCGCGACGGCGGCGGCGAACAGCCGCCGCCGGACCTCGACGATGCCGTCCTGCGCATGGCCGAACAGGCCGTGCGCAGGCCACCGCGCCGTCGTCGCTGGCCGGCGCCGCTGGCCCTGGCGGCCGTGCTCGTGCTGGGCCTGGGCGTGGTGATCGAGCTGTGGCGCGAGCCGCAGGTGCGCAGCCCTCAGCCCGAGGCCGCCGTCGTCGCCCCGGACGCGGATCCGATGGCAATGGCAGCCGCCATGGCACCGCCGCCGCCCGCTGCGATGCCGGAGGCGCCGTCTGCCCCGTTGCCTGAGCCGGCGCCTCGTCCGCCGGTGGTCGCCCGTTCGCAGAAGAAGGCGGCTCCCGTGGCCGAAGACGCCGGGGCGCAGGCCGCAATGCCGCCTCCGCCTGCGCCGATGGCTGCACCGCCGGCGTTTGCGGCTGCCCTGTCGGTACAGCAGGAGCAGCAGGCCATGCAGCAGCGACGCGAATCGGCCGAAGCCCAGGCGGCACTGTCGCGCGAGCGCCGTGAAGCATCCAAGGCGATGGTGCGCGAGGCGCTGCCCGAGGCCTGGCGCGAGCCCTTGTTCAACGGCCTCATGGTGGGCCGTGTGTCGCGCGCGGCCGTTTACGCGATGTACGGCGCGCCGGAGCGTGAGGAGCCAGCGGGCTCAGGATCGGCCACCCCTTACTGGCAGGGGCTGGCGTTCGACGTGTATCGCTTCAACGGCTCGCCCACGCCCAATACCATCGAGTTCTATTACGACTCGGAGCAGACGCTGGTCGGCATTCATCGTGTCTGGGATCCGCCGCGCGAGATCCACGATCTGGTCGTCACCAACAACCACTGGCAGATGAGCGAGGCCCGTGCGCAGGCAACGCCGCCCTGCGGCGCGACGCCGGCTGCGCAGCTGGAACCGGAGATGGATCTGCAGTACTGGGTGTTCGCGAGTCGCGGCGCCTACGTGGTGGTGCAGGGCGACACCGCCGGGCGCGAGGTGTTCTACATAGCAAACTGCCCCGAGTGACGCGCGGACGTCATCGGGGCAGCAGACAGCGGACGACGGACTTCTGCAGCGATCGGATCGTCGAGGCGCCTGTTACGCGCCGATCTTGCGCAGCTCGCGGCGCAGCTCGTAGTCGTTGGAGGTCACGCACTCTTCCATGCTGTTGAGGCGCTCTTCCAGACGCGTGAAGCGCGCCTTGACTTCGCTGGCCGTGGGCGGCGTGCTGCTGCGACGAAAACTGCTGTAATCCTCGCCTTCATGGCGCGCGCTGCTGCGGGCACGAAAGCGCGGCGAATCGGACGACGGGCCCAGGCGGCTGTCGTCGCGCTCCATCACGTACCACAGCAGGCCGTAGACGAACAGGATCGGGAAGCCGCCGCCGAAGATCAGCGTCAGCACGGCCAGCGCGCGAATCAGCCGGACGTTCCAGTCCAGGTAATGCGCGACGCCTGCGCAGACGCCGCCGACGTAGCCTTCGGCCGGGTAGCGGCGAAAGCTCGAGAAGCGGGAAAAGCGCGATGAGTACTTAGCCATGGTGACGACTTCTCCAGTTCGGTGCTTCGGCATCGAGGATGCGTTCCAGCGCCTCGAT
>JALRLM010000370.1 GCA_023254435.1 Hydrocarboniphaga sp. | reverse complement strand
ACAAGGCGCAGCGACGCCACGCGCGCTTCATCAACACGGCGATGATGGCGACGCTGTCGGGCGCCATCGTGTCCGACGGACTCGAGGATGGCGGCGTGATCTCGGGCGTCGGCGGGCAGTACAACTTCGTGGCGCAGGCGCATCAGTTGCAGACCGGACGCTCGATCCTGCTCGTGCGCGCGGTGCGCGAATCGGGCGGCAAGGCCGTCAGCAACATCCTGTTCCACTACGGCCACTGCACGATTCCGCGCCACCTGCGCGACATCGTCGTCACCGAATACGGCATCGCCGACCTGCGCGCGCAGACCGACGAGGCGGTGGCGCGCGCCTTGATCGAGATCGCCGATTCGCGCTTCCAGGGCGAACTCGTCGCGCAGGCGCAGCGCGCCGGCAAGCTTGCGCAGGAATACCGCCTGCCCGAGCGCTGCCGCCACAACACGCCCGAACGTCTCGCGACGGCCCTGGCCGCGCAGGCGGCACGCCTGCCGACGTTTCCGCTGGGCCATGACTTCACCGAGCAGGAGCTGCGGCTGGCGCGCGCGCTCAAGCAGGTGCAGGCGCGGGTGGCGCGGACGCCGAAATGGCGGCTGCTGTGGCGCGCCGCCAAGCCGATGCGGCCAGTGAGCGGCGACCTGCTGGCCGACCTGCATCGACTGCAGCTGGAACGTCCGCGGGGCCTGCAGAACCGCATTGCGCGCAGCCTGCTGATCGAGCAGCTCCGCGCCTGAGCGCGACGCCGGCTCACGACGGCGCGCGACGCTCCGCACCCGCCGGCACGGCAACCGGAACCACGGCCGCCTCGTGCGCCCAGGCCACCACCTGCGAGAGATCGTCGGCCACCGCATCGGGGCGATACGGATGGCGCGGCGTGCCCGGAAAGATCTTGTCGATCCAGGCCTGGTCCCAGCCGGCACCGTTGTAGAACAGGGCGGTGACGCCGGCCCGCTGGGCGGCGATGACGTCCGAAGTACTGTCGCCGACGTACCAGCAATGGGCGTCGGCCGGCGCCTCGAGATCGGCCAGGGCCTTGAGGATCAGATCGGGGAATGGCTTGCGGCGCCGCACGTCGTCGCCGCAGACGATGGTGTCGAAGATCTCGTGCCAGCCGCTGCCGTCGACGGTGTAGACCTCGTGCGCCATGAACCGCCGCGCCCGATTGGACAGCACGCCCAGCTTGAGGCCCAGGCCCTTGAGCTGCAGCAGGCGCTCGCGCGCATCGGCCTCCATGGGCTTCACGGGACCGAAGTGGCGCTCGTAGAGCCGGTCGAACTCCTGGTGCGCGATCTGCTTGGCGCCCTGGTCGTCGCCGAACAGCACCTCGAAGATGTCGGTCCGCGAGATGCGCCGCTCGGCGACGATCCGGGGATGCAGGGTGCCGTGCGTGCGTACGAAATCGACCAGCCGGGCGTCTTCGGGCGTCTTCGACCGGCCCGGCGCGACGAGCCGCCCGATCAGGCCCAGCGGCTCGAGCCGGGGCAGCACCTCGTCGAGGGCGTAGTACATCGCGTCCATCGTATCGACCAGCGTCGCATGCCAGTCGAACAACACCACAGTGGGCCGCGCCAGGGCGGTTTGCCGCGTGTTCATGGCCGTCTCCTCCGGCCGCGTCGGGGCGGCCGTTTGCGTTCTGGGCTCAGTGTAGCTGCGGCCCGGAAGGCAAGGATGAATATCTCAGATCAGGCCGCCGCCGATGGTCAGCCGAAATACGCCGATGGCGATGGCCAGCACGTTGAGCACGAGGCCGGCCTTGGCGCGCCTGTTCTCGCCGAACAGCGTGGCGAATCCGCCCAGGATGGCGCCCACGACCGCGAACGGAATCATGAACCAGTTGCCCCAGCCCAAGAGCGGGATGAAGGCCAGCAAGGTCCACAGCAGGCTCAGGACGCCCCACAACACACTGATTACACCCATTTCGTCACGACTCCTCGCGTTTGGCGATGGCTTACCGGATCGGCGTCCGCATGATGGCCCATGCTCTCCGACAGCGCGATGCGACGCCCGGCAGCGGCCACGCTGAGGGCGGGCGCCAGAGGCCGCGAACTCAGCGCCTCCGTCAGAAAAACCCGCTACGGGCCGGATTCGGTCTGTATCATTGGGGCAGAATCGCCCCAGATCACGCCGGGCAAAGGACAAATGCCCGAGTGAATCAATTATCACCCCGGCGGCGTGCCGCGCGGTATCGTCGCGGCGGGAATCTTTCGATGCTGTTCAGCGTAGGTCCGTCATGCTTATAGGCCGACGCGGAACTTTCAATTATTCAACCTAAAGAGGCGAATGCATGCAGGATCAGGAGATGTTGAAGAAGATTGCCAGCGGCAGCGGCTTCATCGCGGCGCTGGACCAGAGCGGCGGTTCGACCCCCAAGGCACTCAAGGGCTACGGCATCGAAGAAGGCGCCTGGTCGACCGAAGAGGAAATGTTCGGCCTGATCCACCAGATGCGTTCGCGCATCATCACCTCGCCCGCCTTCACGGGTGAGAAGGTGCTCGGCGCGATCCTGTTCGAGCGCACCATGGACGGCAGCATCGACGGCAAGCCGGTTCCGACCGTGCTGATCGAACGCGGCGTGGTGCCCTTCATCAAGATCGACAAGGGCCTCGAAGACGAAGCCAACGGCGTGCAGCTGCTCAAGCCCATGCCCACGCTCGACGCCCTGCTCAAGAAGTCGAAGGCGCTCGGCGTGTTCGGCACCAAGGAGCGCTCGGTGATCAACCTCGCCAATCGCGAAGGCATCGCCGCCGTGGTCAAGCAGCAGTTCGAAGTCGGCCTGCAGGTTCTCGCCGGCGGCCTGGTGCCGATCATCGAGCCCGAGGTCAACATCAAGAGCCCGGAACGCGCAGAAGCCGACCAGATCCTGCTCGAAGAGCTGCTCAAGAACCTCGACGCCATGCCGGGCACCGACCGCGTCATGCTCAAGCTCTCGCTGCCGACCAAGGCCGGCCTGTTCGAGCCGCTAGTCAAGCACCCGCGCGTGCTGCGCGTGGTCGCGCTGTCGGGCGGGTTCAAGCGTCCGGAAGCCTGCGTCGAACTGGCCAAGAACCCCGGCATCATCGCCAGCTTCAGCCGCGCCCTGCTCGAAGACCTGCGCCACCAGATGAGCGACGCGGAATTCAACGCCTCGCTCGGCGCGGCGATCGACGAGATTCACGCCGCTTCGATCAAGTAAGCAGCGGGAACCTCCGTCGTAAAAAGGCGGCGCGATTCGCTTCGCGCCGCTTTTTCTTTGCCTGTTCGACGTGCTCGGGAGCCTCAGCCCAGGCGATCGTCGGCGACGTGGTAGCGCGGATCGGATGCCAGATCGCGCTCCACCACGCTGCCAGCACGAGCGAGTAGCTCCGCGCAGTCCGGGCTCAGGTGCCGCAGGCGCAGCGTCTTGCCGAGTGCGCGATAACGCTGGGCGAGCGCATCGATGGCTGCGATCGCCGAATGATCCATCGCACGCGCCTCGGCGAAGTCCACGATCACCGTCGCCGGGTCGTCCCTGGGCGAGAACAGGTCCGCGAAGCGCGCCGTGGACGCGAAGAACAGCGTGCCCTTGAGCCGATAGACCTTGGCATCGGCTTGCAGGTCGATGTGAGCCTGGACGTTCTTGGCGTGCTCCCAGGCGAACACGAGTGCCGAGGCGATCACGCCCGCGATCACCGCCACCGCCAGATCGGCGAACACCGTCACCGCCGCCACCAACAGGCCCACGGCGACATCGCTGCGCGGCGCGCGGCCAAACAGCTTGAAGCTGCTCCACTCGAAGGTCTTCTCGCAGACCACGAACATCAGGCCGATCAACGCGGCGAGCGGAATGGCTTCGATCAGGCGCGAGCCCAGCAGGATGAAAGCCAGCAGCGACAGTGCGGCGACGATGCCCGAGAGGCGCAGACGCGCACCGTTGCCGACATTGATCATGCTCTGGCCGATCAGCGCGCAGCCGCCCATGCTGGAGAAGAATCCGGCCACCACGTTGGCCGCGCCCAGCCCCAGGCATTCACGATTGGGCGCGCCGCGCGTATCGGTGATTTCGTCGAGCAGGTTGAGCGTGAGCAGCGATTCGATCAGTCCGACGCCGGCCAGGACCAGGCTGTAGGGCAGCACGATGCGCAAGGTCTCAAGATTCCACGGCACCGATGGCAGGTGAAACTTCGGCAGGCCGCCCGCGATCGAGGCCATGTCGCCGACGGTGCGCGTGTCGATGCCGGCGAAGCTCACGAGCAGCGTCACCACTACGATCGCCGCGAGCGCCGCAGGCACCGCCCTGAGCACGCGCGGCAGCAGATAAATGATCGCCATCGTCAGCGCGATGAGCCCGACCATGACGGCGATTTGCCCGCTCGGCAACCAGTCCGCCGTGCCATCGGGCAGGCGCGTCTTGAAGTGCGAGAACTGCGCGAGAAAGATCACGATGGCCAGCCCGTTGACGAAACCGAGCATCACCGGGTGCGGCACCATTCGAATGAATTTTCCAAGCCGCAACAGGCCTGCGAGCAACTGGAAAATGCCCATCAGCACGACGGCGGCGAACAGATACTCCGGGCCGTGCGTCACCACCAGCGCCACCATCACCACGGCCAGGCTGCCCGCCGCAGCCGAGATCATGCCGGGCCGGCCGCCGATCGATGAGGTGATCAAGGCGACGATGAAGGCCGCGTAAAGCCCGGTCAGCGGATGCAGCTGGGCCACGAGCGCGAAGGCGATGGCTTCGGGAACCAGGGCGAGGGCGACGGTGAGGCCGGACAGCACTTCGGTGCGCAGTTGCGCAGGATTGGAGAAAACGGAGAGCACGAAAATTCCTGTCGAAGAACGAACGCAGCCCGAGACGAGCTGCAGGCACCGCGAAGCGCAAGGCTTCGCCGTGTCGCAAGCAACGACGAGCGCGCGTCTCAAGCGCGAGCTTCGTCGTCGGACAGGAAGTTTCAGGTTGGCATCGGGCTCGATGAAGGGCGTCGCATCAACTCAGGTAAGTATAGCCCGACAAGCCGGCTTCGAGTTCGGCCAGCAGCGCCGCTCGCTCGCTCGCGGCGACTGACGCAAGGCCCGCGAACTTCTTGCGATAGCTCTGCGCGAGTTCTTCGGGTGCCAGGTGTACGTAGCGCAGCAGCTCGTCGGTGCGGTCACCGTGTTCGGCGCCTTCCAGTCGCCAGCCCTCCGGCGCATTCGCATCGAGCACGACGTTGACGGCGTTGGTGTCACCGAACAGGTTGTGGATGTCGCCGAGAATTTCCTGGTACGCGCCGATCATGAAGATGCCGATCATGTAGGGCTCGCCGTCCTTGAGCTCGTGCAGCGCGAGCGTGGGCGTGACGCCTTCGCGGTCCACGTAGCGATCCAGGCGACCGTCGGAATCGCAGGTCAGGTCACACAGTCGCGCACGAATGGCCGGACGCTCGTCCAGGCGATGGATCGGCAGGATCGGAAACACCTGTTCGATGGCCCAGGCATCGGGCACGGACTGGAACACCGAGAAGTTGCAGAAGTACTTCGCGGACAATTTTTCGTTGAGGGCATCGATGGCCTCGCGCTGCGCACGGATGCTCGGGTCGAGCTGCGGCTGCACGGCACGCGCCACCGCAAAGTAAGCGCGTTCGGCCCAGGCGCGCTGCTTGAGCGACAACAGGCCTTCGGCGTAATGCCCTTGCGCCTCGGCGAGGAAATGCACGGCATCGTGCAGGCATTCGATGGGCCCGCGCGTGTCGATCTGCGACAGCAGCGCGTAGAGCTCGGTGAGCGCATCGGGCGCATCGGCTTCGGGCGCTTCGATGGCCGTGGTCGGCACCACTTCCTGGTCGATGACCGAGGTCACCAGCACGGCGTGATGCGCGGTCAGCGCGCGGCCGGATTCGGAGATCACGTTGGGCTCGGGCTCGCCGGCTTCGGCACAGACTTCACGCAGCGTGCGCAGGATGTTGCGCGCGTATTCGCGCAGGCCATAGTTCATCGAGCAGTAGCTGCGCGAGCGCGTGCCTTCGTAGTCCACGCCCAGGCCGCCGCCGACGTCGACGGTGTCGATCGGCGCGCCGAGCCGGCGCAGTTCCACGTAGAAGCGCGCGGCCTCGCGCAGGCCGCGCGCGATCTCCTGCACGTTGGCGACCTGCGAACCCAGGTGAAAGTGCACCATCTGCACGGCGTCGACGTGGCCGGCGGCGCGCATCATCTCCAGCGCCTCGATGACCTGCGGCGTGGCGAGGCCGAACTTGGCCTTTTCGCCGCCCGTGTTCTGCTGCGTGCTGGCGGATTCGGAGGCCAGGCGCACGCGCAGGCCGATGACGGGCTTGACCTTGAGCGCTGCCGATTCGGCGATCACGATCGGCAGCTCCGAGAGCTTCTCGACCACGATGTAGACGGTGTGGCCCAGCTTCTGGCCGATCAGTGCGCGGCGGATGTAGCCGCGGTCCTTGTAGCCGTTACAGACGATGATGCAGCCCGGCGGCGCCAGGCCCAGCACCGCGGCCAGCTCGGGCTTGCTGCCGGCTTCCAGGCCCGTTCGGTCGCGGCCGTGGCGGACGATGGTCTTCACCACGTCGGCCTGCTGGTTGACCTTGATCGGATACACGGCGGTGTAGCGGCCGGTATAGCCCAGGTCCTCAATCTCATGCGCGAAGGCGCCGGTCAGGGCGTCGACGCGGTCTTCGAGGATGTTGTTGAAGCGCACCAGCACGGGCAGCTCCAGGCCCTCGAGCGGCAGGCGGCGCGCGATCTCGGCCAGATCGACGGCCGTCGAGTTCGCTTCGCGGAACGGGCGCACCAGCAGGTTGCCGGCCTCGCTGACGTCGAAATACCCCTCGCCCCATTGCGGCAGGTTGTAGAGCTCGCGGGCTCGGGCGGCGGACCAGGGCTTTTCTTTCATCGCATCAAATCGGTACTCAAACAGGCGATCTGTCGTTCCCGCGCGGGCGGGAATCCAGGCTTTTGTTCCCGAGCGGTCATTCCCACCTGCGCGGGATTGACGGCTCGACCGGCCAACGGAGCGGCCCGGCGGGCGCGCATTGTCGCAGCAATG
>JALRLM010000366.1 GCA_023254435.1 Hydrocarboniphaga sp. | reverse complement strand
GTCGCCGGTCTCGAGCCGGTAGGCTACACCTCGGGTACCGGCTGGATCCTGCAATGGACCAACGCGCCCAAGGCGGTGGTGCAGGGCTTTGAAGGCAATATCAACATTCCGTTGCTGGGGCAGCAGGGCGACAAGCTGAAGTGGCTCAACAACGTCACCTACATGATCGAGAACAAGAACAAGTCCACCAACCAGCCGCTATCGGTCATCCCCGAGTACACCGTCAACACCACCTTCGATCTCAAGCTGTCCGCACGCTGGTCGGCGCTGGTCTACGGACAGTTCTACGGCAAGCAGGAGTCGGCCACTATGGGCACCAGCGGCGGTGCGCAGGAGCTCGATGTCCTCGATCCCTACAACATCTGGGGCTTCTCGGGGCGTTTCTCGCTGACGCCCAAGATTCATTACGGCATCGGTGTGAACAACATCTTCGATGAACGTCTGTTCCGTGAAGGAACCAATGCCGGCAGCGGCGGCGCGGCGACTTACAACGAACCCGGTCGGTCTTACTTCATCACGACCACGATCGGCTTCTGATGCGCAGGCTGGGATCACGGCGGGCCGCGACTTCGTGGCTCGCCCGGGTCGCGATCGTCGCCGCCGGCATGGCCCTGTGCTGGGCTCTACCGGCGGCGGCGCAGCCCGACCTGTCGCAGACCACCGGCACGACGGTGGCCGATCGCGCGTCGCCGCACTATCGCTTCGAGCGCTTCGTCGTCGCCAGCGCGGACGGCACGCGGCGCTGGCGCGTCAACCTGGGCATCCCGAAGAAGCCGGCGCCCGCGAGCGGCTCTGCGGCGCTGTACATGCTCGACGGCAATGCCGCACTGATGAGCTTCGACGACGGGCTGCTGGCCGATCTGGCGGCGGCCAGGCCTTGCGTGCTGGTCTTCATCGGCTACGACAACGACCTGCGCATCGATTCGCCGGGCCGCATGCGCGACTACACGCCGAGCATCCAGGACGCCGGCAAGCCCAGCGCCTCGGGCGGTGCCGATGCCTTTCTCGACACCATCGAGCAGCGCATCAAGCCCGAGGTCGAACGGCGCGCCGCCGTGGATCGCACGCAGCAGCTGCTGTGGGGCCATTCGCTGGGCGGTGTGTTTGCGCTGCACGCGCTGTTCACGCGCACGAGTGCGTTCCAGATCTACGTGCCGGCCAGCGCGGCGCTGTGGTGGGACAACGGTCTGCTGCTGCGCGAAGTGGAGCGCTTCGCCGCGCACAACGCGGGTACGCCGGCACGCGTCTGGGTCATGCGTGGCGGTGCAGAAGGCCAGGGCAGGCGCGACAATACGGCCATGAACGCCAACGACCCGCGCGTGACCGAAATGCTCAAGCGCCGCCAGGCGGCACCGCCGGATGCCGCGAAGCAGATGGCACGGCGGCTCGAATCGCTGCCGGGCCTGCAGGTGCAGTACCGCGAGTTCGACGGCCTGGATCATGGCCCCAGTCTCAAGGCTTCGCTGCTCGCGACGCTGCACGAACTCACGGGCATCGCCGATCGCAGCCTGCCGGGCGCAGCAGCGCCGTGAGCGGATCGGCTTCGCCGGGCGGCTATGTCACCGACGTGCCGTATCCCGGGCGCTTCCATCGCGAGACCATGCCGCTGTGGTTGCACGCGGCGGCGACGTCGCTGGGCTACGCGGCGCCGGACATCACGCGCGCCTACGGCTGGTGCGAACTGGGCTGCGGCGACGGCAGCAATGTGCTGCTGGCGGCGGCGACCAACCCGGCGGGACGTTTCGTGGGCGTCGATTTCAATGCCGAGCACATCGCGCTGGCGCGTGCCGCGGCGGCGCGCGCGGGCATCGACAATGTGCAGTTCGTGCAGGCGGATTTCGCCGACTTCGCCACGGACGCGCGCTGGGCTTCGATGTTCGACTTCGTGGTGCTGCACGGCGTGTGGTCGTGGGTGCCGGCGGCCGTACGCCGGTCCGCGCTCGACGTCATCGCGCGGACGCTCAAGCCGCACGGTCTCGTCTACATTGGCTACATGAGCCATCCGGGTTCCTCGCAGCTCGCGGCGATCCAGAAGCTGCTGCTGGAATACGCGCGCCAGCTGCAGGGCGATTCGGCGCAGCGCGTGCGCCACGCACTGGCTTATCTCAAGCGGCTTGCCGACGCAGGGACGGGCTACTTCGCCGAGCATCCGGGGGCCGCGCGGCAAGTCGCGGCCATGCAGGCCGAAGACCCGGCCTATCTGGCGCACGAATTTCTGACCGAACATTGGCAGCCGCAGCACAGCGCCGATGTGATCGGTGAGCTGACCGCCATCGGCTGCGATTTCATCGGCAGCGCGACGACCTGCGAGAACATCGACGCCCTGTCGATTCCGGGGCAGGCGCAAGCCCTGATCGGCGGCTTGCCGACGCGCGTGCTGGCCGAAACCGTGCGCGATCTGGCGCGCAATCAAAGCCTTCGGCGCGATCTGTATCAGCTCGGTGCTCAGGCCCTGTCGTCCACCGATCACCTGGCCGCGCTCGACGCGCTCAAGCTCGGCGCGCTGCCGGGTGCGCCGGCCGGCGGTGAGCTGAGCTTCGATACGCGCATCGGTCCGGTGCCGGGCCCCGAGCCGCTGTTCGGTCCGGTGCTGCAGGCGCTGGCCGAAGGCCCTGCGCGTTTCTCGACCCTGCGCCAGCTGCCCGTGTTCGCGCAGCGTCCGGGCCTGCTCAACCAGGTCGTGCAGATGCTGCTGTGGGGCGGCTGCGCGCATCCCTTGCGTTGCGACGGCCTGCCCGCGACGCAGGGCGACATCCTGGCCGCCGTGCTGCAGGCGCGCTCCGCGCGCCGCTACCGGCCACAGCCGCGCTTCGGTACGGTGATTTAGGAAAAGGTGATTTGGGAGGGTGATTTGGGAAGGTGATTCAGAGCAGCGCGTCGGCCCTCGCATCGGCACGGCTGTGGCATCGCAGCCTTGACGCCGAATTCCGATGAGAGCGTAATGCGCCGCGTCAGTGGATAGACCACCGGCACTCGCCAACGGAGCGTTGGCCCGCGATAAGGAGCTTATCGCCATGTCGTTCGACCTGCTGGTCTTCATCGGCCGTTTTCAGCCTTTTCATCTGGGCCATCTTGCCGTTGTGCGCAAGGGACTGGCCGCCTCCTCGAAGGTTCTCGTTCTGATCGGCTCGGCCGATCGGCCTCGGAACATCCGCGATCCATTCACCGCCGCCGAGCGCGCGGAAATGCTGTTCGCGAGCCTGACCGCCACCGAGCGCGAGCGCGTCGCCGCCTTGCCGCTACGCGATGCGATGTACAACGATCCGATCTGGATTCGCAACGTGCAGGCTGCCGTGTATGCGCACGTCGAGACCTGCTTTCCAGGGCGGGATCCGCGGTCGCTGCGCATCGGGCTCGTCGGGCATAGCAAGGATCGCAGTTCCTACTATCTGCGGCTGTTCCCCGGCTGGGGCGCCGTCGATGTCTCGAACCACGAGGGCGTCAGCGCGACCGACTTGCGCCGGCTTTATTTCGGCGAGGCTGTCGGGTCGGCGCGAGCCGATATCGAATCGCGCCTGCCCGGACCGGTGCTCGACTTTCTGCTGCGTTTCGCCGGCACCGACGCGTATGCGGAGCTCAAGGCCGAGCACGATTTCGTTGCACGTTATCTTCAGCAGTTCGCCGGCCTCAAGTACCCGCCGACCTTCAACACCGTCGATGCCGTGGTGATCCAGAGCGGACATGTGCTGCTGGTTCGTCGTGGCGCCCGGCCGGGCTTGGGGCAACTTGCGCTGCCCGGCGGCTTCATCGACCAGGACGAGACCGCACTCGACGCCTGTCTGCGCGAACTGCGCGAAGAGACCCGGCTCAAGGTTCCGGAGCCGGTGCTACGTGGATCGATGTCGGGCCGCGACGGCTTCGACGATCCGTTCCGCTCCACGCGAGGTCGCACCTTTACGACGGCTTTTCGCTTCGACCTGCGCCCCGATACCGAACTGCCCAAGGTCAAGGGTGGTGACGATGCGCGCGAAGCCCTGTGGATGCCGCTGGGCCTGATCCGTCCCGAAGACATGTTCGAGGATCACTACTTCATCCTGCAGAAGATGGTCGGCCTGTAGGCCGTCCGAGCCGGCAGAACAGGATTTCATCCCGTCGGGATAGACCCGGCGGCCATTTCTCAGCGTAGAGGAGTTCTACGATGACCTCGCAAAACCGCAGCAGCCTCGTTCTCGACACCGACAGCTACAAGCTCAGCCATTTCCTGCAGTATCCGCCCGGCACGCAATTCGTCAGCAGCTATATCGAATCGCGTGGCGGCGCGCTGGATCGCGTGGTGTTCTTCGGTCTGCAGGCCTACATCAAGTCCACGCTGCTGGCGCCGGTCACGCAGGCCGATGTCGACGAAGCCGAGGCGATCGCGCAGGCGCACGTCGGCCTGTTCAATCGCGCGGGCTGGCAGCGTCTGCTCGACCGGCATGGCGGCAGGCTGCCGGTGGAGATCGAGGCGGTGCCCGAAGGCAGCGTGCTCGCGCCACACGTGCCGGTCGTGCAGATCCGCAATACCGATGCGGAATTCCACTGGTTGCCGGGTCATCTCGAAACCGCCCTGCTGCGCGCGGTCTGGTATCCGAGCACCGTCGCGAGCCTGAGCCTGGCCTGCAAGCGCGTGCTCAAGCGCTATCTGGACGAGACCGCAGAAGATCCCGACGCGGTGCTGCCGTTCGCGCTGCACGACTTCGGCGCACGCGGCGCCACCGGCGACGAAGCCGCTGGGCTCGGCGGTGCGGCGCATCTGATCCATTTCCTCGGCACCGACACGCTCGCGGCCTTGCGCGTGACGCGCGCGCACTACGGCGAGCCCATGGCAGGCTTCAGCATTCCGGCCAGCGAGCACGGCACCATGACGAGCTGGGGCCGGGCGAACGAGGTCGATGCTTATCGCAACATGATCGAGCGCTTCGCCGGCCCGCAGAAGATCGTCGCCTTCGTGGTCGACAGCTACGATCTGTGGAACGCGATCGATCACATCGTCGGCGACGAGCTCAAGACGCTGATCGAACATACCGGCGGTCGTGTGGTGATCCGGCCGGACAGCGGCGATCCCGTTACCGTGCTGCCGCGCGTGATCGAGCATCTGATGGCGCGCTTCGGCCATCGCGTGAATGCCAAGGGTTATCGCGTGTTGCCCGATTTCATTCGCGTGATCCAGGGTGACGGCATCGATCTCGACAGCCTGCCGCGCATCCTTCAGGCACTGAAGCAGCGCGGCCTGTCCACCGAGAACGCCGCGTTCGGCATGGGCGGTGGCCTGCTGCAGAAAGTCAATCGCGACACCCTCAAGTGGGCGATGAAGGCCAGCCAGGTGGTGGTGAACGGCGAGGTTCGCGATGTGTTCAAGGATCCGGTGACCGATCCCGGCAAGCGCAGCAGGCCCGGTCGCCTGGCCGTGGTGCGCGAGCCCGACGACAGTTTGCGTGGCCTGCGCGTCGAAGAACTCGGCGGGCGCGAGAACCTAATGCGCAGCGTGTTCCGCGATGGCGAGCTGCTCGTGGACGACGACTTCGCCACGATACGCGGACGAGCCGCACGGGAACTCAGTCGCTGATCGGTTTGCTCAGGCGCAGTGCGTCGGCGCCATCGTCGTAGTAGCCGGGCAGGGCGAGGTCGCCGCCGTAACCCAGGCTGCGGTACAGCGCGATGGCGCCGACGTTGTCGCTGCGCACCTCCAAAGAGACCTCGGCGCAGCCGCGCCTGGCGGCCGCGGTTTCGCCGGCCAGCACCAGCTGTCGGCCCAGGCCCAGTCCGCGCGAGGCCGGCGCGACGATCACCGAATAGATGCGCGCGCGCCGGCTGTCGCGACGCGTCAGCAGCAACAGGTTGCCGAGCAGCGCGTCGCCGCGCGCGGCGACCAGAAACACTGCCTGCGGCAAGGTGACGAAGCGACGCAAGCTGCGGCGCGACATGGCGTCGGAAGGGAACAGCGCTTCGAGTGACTGCAGCTGCGGCAGGTCGTCGGGTGTCGCCGCGCGGATCAGCGGCGCCGCGTCGCTCATGCTCAGGTCTTCACGCGCGCATCGAGGCGGCGCACGAAGTACTCCATGATGCGTTTGTACAGCGCGTCCTTGAGCACCAGATCTTCGACGCCGAAGTCGATGTTGGGGTTGTCGTTGACTTCGACCACCTTGACCACGTTGCCGAACTGCTTCAGGTCTACGCCGTAGAGCGCGTTGCCGACGGCCTTGGCCGCCTGCACGGCGACGCTGCGTACCGGCAGCGGCACGTCTTCGATCGGCACGGTGTCGTGATGGCCTTCGATCTTGGCGCCGTTGCCGCCGCGCTTGACCACCTGCCAGTGATCCTTGGCCATGTAGTAGCGACAGGCGTAAAGCGGCACGCCGTCGAGCACGCCGACGCGCCAGTCGTACTCCGTGGGTTCGAAGCTCTGGCCGATGACGATGTCCGAGCGTTCCAGCAGATCGCGCACGGCGCGCTTGAGCTCGGCCTCGTTCTCCACCTTGATGACGCCGCGCGAGAACTGCGAGTCGGGCTGCTTGAGCACGCAGGGAAAGCCCAGCTCCTTGGCCACGTATTTCACGTTGCCGCGGTGGATCAGCATGGTCTTGGGCTGCGGAATGCGATGCCGGTCCATGAGCTCGGCCAGGTACACCTTGTTGGCCGCGCGCAGGATGGACTTGGGATCGTCGACCACCACCAGGCCTTCGCGTTCGGCGCGCCGCGCGAAGCGATAGGTGTGGTGATTCACCGCCGTGGTTTCGCGAATGAACAGGGCGTCGAACTCGGCCACGTGGCCGTAGTCGCCCTTGTCGATGAAATCGACCTGGAAGCCCAGGTCTTCGGCGGTCTTCTCGAACAGCTTGAGCGCGCGCGCGTTGGACGGCGGCTCCTTCTCGTCCTCGTTGACGAGGATGGCGAGGTCGTAGCGATAGCTGTCCTTCTTCTGCCGCGGCATGCGCCGGCGCGTGAAGTAGTCGCGCGCGGCCTGGTGCATGAACTCGAGGTGCGAGGCCGGCACTTCGCCGAGCGCGATCGGCCCCACCGAATCCACGCGCCACTCGTCGCCGCGATACTCGAAGCTGACCTGCAGCAGCGGTGCCGGGAACAGGTTGAACAGCGCGCGCGCCAGGCGCTCGTGGCGCTTGGTCGGGCTCTGGCCGAAGTAGGCGTTGAGCACGTAGTCCGACGAGCCCAGGCGCGCGAGGCTGCTCTGGATCAGCTCGTCGATCTCGTCGTTGAGCACGCCGGGCGATTCGGCCAGCTTGAGGTCCTGGATCGTGGTGACGTCCGGCAGCGGGCGATGGCCGCGCGCACCGGCGAGCAGGCTCACGTAGTAGCCCGTGCTCTGGTATTCGAAGCTGCGGCAGAGGTTGTAGACGCGGATATTGCGCTGGAGGATCTCGGGCTCCAGCGTCAGGTAATCCCAGGCCGTCATCACGTGCATGCCGGGGATCTGCAGCGGCCAGTCGCTGCGCGAGTCGACGACGACGAGGCCGCTCATGGACGTGGGCCGCCGGCAGGCCGGAACGGGAAGGCGCGAAGGGGCGTCCGCGAAGGGGGACGATCCGGCGAAGACGCGGGGCTCATGCGCACGAGGCGGCTTTTTATGGGGAGCGTGGAGATGAGAAATCCTAGCATTCCGCCGCAAGCGCCACCGATGCCGCGGTGAGTGCGTTTTGCCAGTGGGTATGCGGGCCCGGAAACGATTAATATTCGATAAATAATCTCAACCTGCCGCGTGGTTCGGACTCGATGCCTTTTCTTCGCTTCTGCTTTCGCCGGGCGCCGGTGCTGTTCGGTGCCATCGCTCTCCAGGTCTCGCCGCTGGTCCTGGCGCAGGCCGACAAGGCACTCGAGGTGCTGCGCGTGCAGGCGCCGGCCCAGCTCGTGCGCGCGTCCTCGCAGCATGTGCTGCTGGCCCAGCGGCAGATGCTGGCCGGCGACCGCATCACCACGGGTGCCGACGGCCGCGTGCTGTTCGATTTCGTCGACGGCACGGCGATTCGGCTGGGTGCCAACAGCAGCATCGAACTGCCGCGCCAGTCGCCCATCGTCATGACCCCGAACCTGTCGGTGCTCAAGCTCAACCTGCGCAGCGGTAGCGTGCGCATCGACGGGCGCGGTGCCACCGGCGTCGCCCAGGACGTGCGCCTGTCGCTGGCCGAGGAGGTTCGCGTGCGCATCGAGAGCGCGGACGTCTGGGCCGAGGTCGCGGGAGCGCGCAGGACCGTCTGCGTGTTCTTCGGCACCGTGGAACTGCAGGGCGTGGCAGGTATCCAGCGACTCGACCAGCCCGGCGAATGTGCACAGGTGGAGCCCAGTGCGATCACCCGGCTGGCGCCCGATGCCGACAATTCGGCACGGCGCCTGACGATGACGGCCTTCGCCGACGAGGTGCCGCCGGCCTATGCGAAACGCGGCTCCACTGCGGTGGCAGCGTCGGGCATGGCACTGCCGCGCTCGGCCGTTGGTCCCGTTCCGGTGCCCGCCGCGCCGGTCGCGGTGCCGGTGCGCTCACCGGCCTCGGCCGAAGCGCCGCCGTCGGTGGGCCTCACGCCCGCGACGGGCGGCGATCACGGCTGGACGCTGGTGGCGGCGGCGCTGGCCGACGGCGAATCGGCCCAGCTCGAAGCCAAGGGCCTGGCTGACATGGGCCTGCCGGCACAGGTTCGCACGGTCACCGCCAAGAACGGCCAGACCCTGTACCGCGTGGCCATCGGCAGCTTCGCCTCGCGCGCCGAAGCGGCGGCTTATGGCGAGCAGATCAAGGGTCGCTACGGCCTGGCGCAGATCTGGCCGGCCAATTACTGAGCGGCCGGGGACTGAGCCGTCGCATGCTCAGCCCGCTGCGACGGGCGTGCGCAGGCTGATCACGCGCCAGCCGCGCTGGCGCGCGGTGGCTTCCAGCGTCGGATCGGGGTCGACGGCGACGGCGACGTCGGCACGCTCCAGCAGCGGCAGGTCGTTGCGCGAATCGCTGTAGCAAGTCAGGTGCTCGGCCGGTTCCGGCAGCGAGGCCAGGAACGCCTCCAGCCGGACCACCTTGCCGTCCTGGAAATTGGGCAGACCCGCGACCTGGCCGGTGTAGCGACCGTCGACGAACTCGGGATCGGTGGCGATCAGGGCGTCGACGCCGAGCAGTTCGGCGATCGGCTCGGTGACGAAGCGGTTGGTGGCCGTGGTGATCAGCAGGTAGTCGCCCTGCTGGCGATGCTTTTCGATCAGCGCCGGCGCCAGGTCGGCGACGATGGGGGCGATCTTCTCGGCGACGAAGCGTTCGCGCCAGGCCAGCAGCGTGGCGGTCTGGTTGGCCGCCAGCGGCGCGAAGCTGAAGCGGCAGAACTCGTCGATGTCGAGCGTGCCGGCCTTGTAGGCCTCGTAGAAGCGCAGGTTTTCGCGCTCGTAGCGCTCACGCTCGACCACGCCCGTCTCGATCAGGAACTGGCCCCAGAGATAGTCGCTGTCGCCGGCGAGCAGGGTGTTGTCGAGGTCGAAAATGGCCAGGCGCATGCGGTCTTGATGGGTCTGCGAAAAGGATGAGCGCGGCAGTTTGCCGGGCGCTGCGGGCTTGTGGAAGAATCGAATCAGGCCACCCAACTTGAAATGGGATCAAGTGATTGATTCGGACGGATATCGCCCGAACGTGGGGATCATCCTGACGAACTCTGCAGGCCAGGCGCTCTGGGCCAAGCGGATCGGACAGGAGGCCTGGCAGTTCCCGCAAGGCGGCATCAAGCGCGGGGAATCGCCGCGCGATGCGCTGTTCCGCGAACTCTACGAAGAATTGGGCCTGCTGTCGGTCGACGTCGAAGTCGTCGGCGTCACCCAGGGCTGGCTGCGCTACAAGCTGCCCGCCCGCTACGTCCGCCAGGGTCGTGGCCGCGTGTGCATCGGCCACAAGCAGAAGTGGTTCGTGCTGCGTCTGCTCGGCGACGAGGCTCGCGTGCACTTCGATTCCACGCCCACGCCCGAATTCGACAGCTGGCGCTGGGTGGACTGGTGGCTGCCGGCCGACGAGGTCGTGGAATTCAAGCGCGAGGTCTACGCCCGTGCGCTAGCCGAGCTGGCGCCGCTGATCGGCGTGCTGCCGCGCACGGTTCCAGGCTGAGCGACCGGCCAAGCGGCTGATCGCATGGCGAAATTTTCGCCATTAGCGCCACTTCCTGAGCTTGCGCCAGCCAGGGCGTCGAACGGCTCGCCCGGGCCGGTAAGCGGCGGGGGCTGAGAACGATTGTCATTTGATTCCGGTGCGCCGATCGCGTAGCGTATCGGCAATCGTTCTCATTTGAGTGTCGCTCGCATCCATGTACGTCTGCGTCTGCAAGGCGGTTTCGGATACCAGGATTCGTCGCCTGGTCGACGATGGCGTGACGACGCTGCGCGAGGTTTCGCGCGAGACCGGTCTCGGGACCTGCTGCGGCAAGTGCGTTCCGCAGGCGCGAGAGGTGCTGGCCCGCTCGCTGGGCGCCCAGCCGGTGCGTCTGGCCGATCTGGTCGCCGCCCCGCTGGCTGTGGCCGGGGCATGAGAATCAAACTCATAATCACTCTAAAATAGCTTGAAAAACATGGGCTTAGGCTGGACTTGAGGTTCCGGCCCTGGGTACACTGCGCGCACTTCAGCCATTTGCCGCAGAGAGATCCCAGCCATGCAAGGCGACGCCAAGGTCCTCGAGTACCTCAACCTCGCGCTCAAGAACGAGCTCACCGCCATCAATCAGTACTTCCTGCACGCCCGCATGCTGGGCAACTGGGGCCTCAAGGCGCTGGAGAAGAAGGAGTACGAAGAATCCATCGACGAGATGAAGCATGCGGACAAGCTGATCAAGCGCATCCTTTTCCTCGACGGCCTGCCCAACCTGCAGGATCTCGGCAAGCTCTACATCGGCGAGAACGTCAAAGAGCTGCTCGAATGCGACCTCAAGCTCGAGCAGGAAGCGCATCCGCTGTACCGCGACGCCATCGCCCACTGCGAGTCGGTCAAGGACTACGTGACCCGCGAACTGCTGGTGTCGATCCAGGAGAGCGAGGAAGAGCACATCGACTTCCTCGAAGAGCAGCTCAAGCTCATCGACGCCATGGGCCTGCAGAACTACATCCAGACTTCGGTCGGCGAGATGGAAGGCTGATCGGGACGATTCCCGAGGCAGCACGAAAAAGGCCGCGAGCGATCGCGGCCTTTTTCGTTGGGCGGTGGGCCTCGGTCAGAACGGTTTGACGATCACCAGGATCACCACAGCGATCAGGATTAGCGCCGGCACTTCGTTCATGAAACGCCAGAAGCGCGCCGATTGGGTGTTGGCACCGGCGGCGAACTTGCGCAGGTTGACCTTGAGCCAGCCCTGGTAGCCCGACAGCAGCAGCACCAGCGTGAGCTTGGCGTGCATCCAGCCCATCTGCAGGTAGCCGGGCGCCTGCATCAGCGTGAGGACGCCGAACACCCAGGTGCCGATCATCGCGATCAGTGACAGCTTGTAGAGCTTGCGCTCCATGATCACGAAGCGCTCGTGGCCGGCGGCGTCCTTGGTGTCGACGTGATAGACGAACAGGCGCGGCAGATAGAACAGCCCGGCGAACCAGGCGACGACGAAGATCACGTGGATCGCTTTGAGCCACAACATGGCAACTCCCTGGCTGGCGCTTTGATGGCGGGCTTGAACGCCCTATTATCGCCGTCCTTTCGCAAACTTATCTCCTGGTTCGGAGACTAAGGCCGCGTCATCGCAGTGAGTTGAGCATGTCGAAGATCAAGGTCGGAATCGTGGGCGGCACGGGCTATACCGGTGCCGAACTGCTGCGTCTGTTCGCAGCGCATCCGCAGGCGGAGGTGGTGGCACTGACCTCGCGCAAGGAAGCCGGCCTGCGCGCCGACCGACTGTTCCCGAACCTGCGCGGCTACACCGACGTGGTGTTCGCCACCCCCGACGAAGCCCGCCTCGACGAGTGCGACGCGGTGTTCTTCGCCACCCCGCACGGCACCGCCATGCAGATGGCGCCGGCGCTGGTCGAGAAGGGGGTCCGGGTCATCGACCTGTCGGCCGACTTCCGGCTCAAGGACCTGGCCGAGTTCAAACGCTGGTATGGCCTGGATCACGCCTGCCCGAACCTGCTCGAAGAAGCCGTCTACGGCCTGCCCGAGGTCAATCGCTTCGAGATCGCCAAGGCGCGCGTGATCGGCAATCCGGGCTGCTATCCCACCGCGACGCAGCTGGGCTTCATTCCGCTGCTCGAAGCCGGCGTGATCGACCCCGTGGGTCTGATCGCCGACTGCAAGTCGGGCGTCTCGGGCGCGGGTCGCGAAGCCAAGGTCGGATCGCTGTTCTGCGAGACCGCCGACAGCTTCAAGGCCTACGGCGTGCCGGGGCACCGGCATCTGCCCGAGATCGAGCAGGGTCTGCGGCTGGCCGGCGGGCCCGAGGTGAGCCTGACTTTCGTGCCGCACCTGACGCCGATGATCCGCGGCATCCACGCCACGCTCTACGCGCGTCTGACCCGGCCCGAGGTCGACCTGCAGAATCTGTTCGAGCAGCGCTACAGCGGTGAGCCCTTCGTCGACGTGATGCCGGCCGGCGAGCATCCCGAGACGCGCAGCGTGCGCGGCAACAACCAGTGCCGCATCGCCGTGCATCGTGCGCCCGACGGCAAGACCGTGATCGTGCTGTCGGTGATCGACAACCTGGTCAAGGGCGCGGCCGGCCAGGCCGTGCAGTGCTTCAACCTGATGTTCGACCAGCCCGAGACGGCCGGACTCGACAGCCCGGGACTGCTGCCCTGATCCGCGTCTAGCGCCCGTGCAACAGCATCGCATCGTCACGATTCGCGGCCGCCGGCCCTGGCTGCGGGCGGCCATCGTCGCCGGCGTGGTGGCGGTGCTGGCGATCGGCGGCTATCTGCTGGTGGTGCTGGCGCGGTCGAGCACGGCGCGCGAGTTCAAGCGCACGCGCACGGCGCTGGAGCAGTTGCAGGACGAGCGCGCGCAGCTGGCCCGCGACCTGCGTGCATCCCGCGCCGAAAACGCCGAACTGCGCCAGCAGGTGGTCTATGCCGAGCGATCGAGCGAGATCGACGGCCAGGCCTGCGAAGAGGTCAAAAGCTCGCTGGCCGGCCTGCAGGCCGAGGTGGCCGACCTGCAGGAGCAGGTGGCGTTCTACCGCGGCGTGGTCTCGCCCGACCAGGGGCGTGCCGGCGTGCGCGTGCTCGAACTCAAGGTGAGCCCGCTCGAGCCGGCCGGCCGCTGGCACTACGATCTCGTGCTGATCCAGTCGATGCGCAACGAAAAGCGCGTCGCCGGCAAGCGGCATATCGCCGTAATCGGCAGCCGCAACGGGGCGCCCGAGCGCATCGAGCTGTCATCGTCGCCGTCCGATACCGATGCGACGCCGCCGGGTTTCGCTTTCAAGTACTTCCAGGAAATCGGCGGCAGCTTCTCGCTGCCGGCCGACTTCCGTCCCTTGCGCGTGGTGGTCACCCTGTCGGTGGACGGTGATGCCGCGGCCCAGGTCGAGCAGGAGTTCGACTGGAGTAAGATTCAGGCTGCCGGAGCCCCGACATGATCTTCAAGAACAGCGACACGCCGACGATTCCCAAATCGACTTCATCGAGCAACCCCAGCATGGAAACGCTGATCGGACGACAGACCGAAATCATCGGAGACGTGAAATTCTCGGGTGGCCTGCACCTGGATGGCGTCGTTCATGGCGCGGTGACGGCCAAGGGCGAGGCCCAGGCCCACCTGTCGGTCAGCGACAGCGGCCGGGTCGAGGGCGAGGTCCGCGTGCCGACGATCGTGCTGAACGGCTCGATCACGGGCGATGTCTACGCCGGCGAAAAGATCACCATGGGCGCCAAGTCGCGCATCACCGGTAACGTGGTGTACAAGGCGCTCGAGATGCAGGTGGGCGCCCAGGTCAACGGTCGCCTGACGCACGAATCGGCCGTGCAGGCCGCCATCACCCATGAGCCCACCGCGCCGCATGCGCCCGTGGGGGGCTTGGAAGCCGGCGAATCGCCGCAACATCATCACGACGGCAACAGCTGAACGAGGTCGACATGAGCACCGCTACCGAACCCACCCGCTACAAGCCGGCCGCCCCCGCGCCGACCCCGGATTCGGTCATCTTCACCGAGTCCGCCGCGCGCAAGGTGCGCGAACTGCTCGACGAGGAAGAGAACCCTAACCAGAAGCTGCGCGTGTTCGTCTCGGGCGGCGGCTGCTCGGGCTTCCAGTACGGCTTCAAGTTCGATGAGCAGGCCGAAGAGGACGACACCAGTGTCGAGACCCTGGGCGTCACGCTGGTGGTCGATCCGATGAGCCTGCAGTATCTGATCGGCGCCGAGATCGACTACAAGGAAACCGTCGAGGGCGCGCAGTTCGTGATCCGCAATCCCAACGCGCAGACCACCTGCGGCTGCGGATCGTCGTTCTCGGTCTGAATGCAGGGCGGGCGGTGATGGTCTTCGCCATCCCGCCAGATGACGCCGCCGCGGCGCGGGGCTGGCCCCGTCGCGTGGAACGTCGAAAGCCGGCGCGAGCCGGCCCTCAGGCCGGCGTCGCGAGCATCATCACGTAGTACCAGCAGTCCACGCGCGGCGCATACACGCGCCCGAATCCGCAGTCGGCGAACGCCGGCTCCAGCAGGTTGGCCCGGTGTCCCGGGCTGTTCCACCATTGCTCGAAGGCCTCGTCGGCGTCGCCATGCGTGCGCGCGAGCACGTTCTCGCCGATGCGCGACCAGGCGTAGCCGGCGTGCTCGGCGCGCAGCGCAGGCGTGGAATCGCCGCTGCCGCCGTGCGAGATGTAGCCGCTGGCGGCCAGAAAGCGCGCGTGATCCAGCGCCGCGCCATTGAGCCTCGTGTCGGCGTACAAGGGCCCGGCGCCGGC
>JALRLM010000348.1 GCA_023254435.1 Hydrocarboniphaga sp. | reverse complement strand
CCGGTCGAGCACGTAGAAGAAGCCGTTCTTCGGCGCCTGCATCAGCACCTTGCGCGGCTCGCCGTCGATCATCAGGTCGGCGAGGATCATGGACTGGGTCGCCGTGTAGTCCCAGGTTTCCCCGGGCGTGGTCTGGTAGTGCCAGACGTACTCGCCGCTGTCGGGTCTGAGCGCGACGATGGACGACAGGAACAGGTTGTCGCCGCCGCCCGGGCTGCGCAGGTGCCGATTCCAGGTCGAGCCGTTGCCGGTGCCGATGTAGAGCAGATCGAGATCGGGATCGTAGGCCATCGCATCCCACACGGTGCCGCCGCCACCGAACTTCCAGTAGGCGTCGCCGTTCCAGGTCTTGCGCGCCATTTCCATCACCTTCTCCATCGCCTTGTCTTCGGCGGGTTTTGCCGGATCGCCCGGCACGGTGAAGAAACGCCACAGCAGCTTGCCCGTATCGGCATCGTAGGCGCCGACATAGCCGCGCACGCCCAGCTCCGCACCGCCGTTGCCGATGACGACCTTGCCCTTGATCACGCGCGGAGCGCCGGTCACGGTATAGCTGCGCTCGTGATCGATGACGGTATCGGTTTCCCAGAGCTTCTGGCCGCTGCTGGAATCGAGCGCGATCAGGCGACCGTCGTAAGCGCCGACGTAGACTTTGCCCTTCCACACGGCGACGCCGCGATTGGCCACGTCGCAGCAGCCGTCTCGATCCTTGTCGCGCGGCACCTGCGGATCGAACTTCCAGAGTTCTTTACCCGTGACCGGATCGAGCGCGCTGACGATCGAGAAAGCGCCGGTCACATACATCACGCCGTCGACGACGATCGGTGTCGCTTCGGTGGCGCGATCGACGTCGAGCTTGTAGCTCCAGGCCAGTCCGAGCCCCTTGACGTTTTCGGCGCTGATTTTCCTGAGCGGGCTGTAGCGCTGCTCGTCGTAGGTGCGGCCGTAGCTCATCCACGAGCCGGGTTCGCCATCGGCCGCGGTCAGCCGCGCGGCATCGACGTTGGCGGCGCGATCGGAGTGGGCGGCTTTGCTGGCGCTGGCTACGTTCTGTGGTTTTCCGTTGCAGGCGGCGAGCAGAGCACCAAGAGCGATCGCGCTCAGGAAATGCGATTTCATCGTGAGACCTCATCTGCGGGAAACCGCCGACGGCCCAGGCGCGCCGGCGTTTCGCGATTCGTGGAGAGATGCGCCAGACGGCGAGTGGACGAAGGCTCCACCCAGTGGCCACCAATGAAAAAGCGCGAGGTCGGATCAAGGCGGCTCATGCGGTTCTCCTGTGTTCCTGTCCAGGCTCGGCGATATGGGAAACGCTTTTTATGAGCGCCAAACTAGAAGCGAGGAGCACGACCAGCCACTACCCGTAGCGGGTAGTTCTGCTGCGTAAGCTGGCTTGGCGCGCAGCGCGTCAGCCAACACTTTCCTTGGGTGTGCGGTGGCTTGCAGCTTTCGAGCTGAAGCAGCCTGCGCAGGGCACATCGGCGTCAATCGGCCTTGATGCTCGAAATGACGGCGAAGGCTTCCGAGCGACGGTTGATGCCGAGCTTTCCGAAGATCTTCTTCATGTGGAACTTGACCGTGTTCTCGGAGATGCTGGTCGCTTCGGCGATCTCCTTGTTCGACATGCGTTGACGCAGGCAGTCGATGATCTCGCGCTCACGATCGCTGAAGGCGCCGATATCGAGCGCGGTCGTGGAGGCGGGCACCACGGCGCCGGCGCACCCCCCCTGAATGCGACTCATCACCTCGATCGCGAAGCGACGAATCACCGTATCGCCGGTGGCCTGGGTCGATGACAGAAAGCCTTCGAGCAGATGGCGTATCGATTTTCCTTCGTCGATTACCATGCGGACGTAACCATGTTCGTGCGCCATCTTCAGCGCCGCCGAGAACTGGCGCGCGGCCGGCATCGAGAGCCCGCGCGCCTCGAGCAGAATGGCCTTGCTCAGGCTCAGCTGCGTGGCGATGAACATCGACTCCGAGTGAATGTCCTGCAGGCGCGCGATATCGGCCGCGGCTTCGTCGAAACGGCGGGCTCGTATGGCCTGGCGAATGGGGGAGAGCTGCGGATCGACGGCGAGTTCGCCGCAGGGCATCCAGCGATCGGAGATGCCGAAGCGATGCTGCGGTCCGTCGCTGAGCACGCCCGGCCTGGACGGCGACGCCCCGGTCGTACCGAACAGGCGCTCGCGGCGGATCAGGGACGCGATCCGGGGCCAGCGGTTCTGCATGCACTGAACTTCGGCCTCGGACAACAGCGTGTGCGCTTCCGAATCCCGGTGCAGCACCCGGAAGCAGCGCGCCGCCGACAGCACCCCGACGGCGAAGAAATCGGGAATCGCCGATTTGAACAACATCTCCCGATACTCGGACAGCACGAGCTGAAGCGTGTCGAGGTCGTCGGTGACATACAGTGCCCACAGATAGCAGGCGGCCAGTGGTGCGGTGGCGAACGGCATGTCCAGCGCACGGCGCTGCGAGGCCAGCGAAGTGCGCAACAGATCGAGCGCGCCCTGGGTATTGCCGTGCATCAGCAGCGTCACGCCTTTCACGCAATCGGTGTAGCCCGCCGTGAAGGAGGCGTTGGCGAGCCTGTTGAAGGTCCGCGCGGCGGTGATGCGGAATTCCGACTGCTTGAAGTCGCCGGTGACCACGTGCCGATAGGCATCGAGATTAGCCGCGGCGGCGAGCTCGAAATGATTGAAGCGGTCAGTGCCACCCGCGAGCGATGACACTTTATCGACGCTGGAGAAAGCCTTGCCCATGTCGTCGGCGCAGATCGCCGCGATGGCGACGACGGGCAGGTCCAGCAGCGTGGCGCTGTCTGCATACCAGTCGGAGGGGTTGTCCGATCCCATCAGCGAAAACAGCTTGGTGTTCTGGCTCAGGAACATCAGCGCCCAGGCCATGCGACGCTTGAGCAGTGGCCTGCGCACGACTTCGGCCAGGGGAATGCAGTCGAACCAGCGCTCGGCGATCGTCATTTCGCCGTCCGATACCAGTCGTTCGGACCAGGTCTCGAAGATGTCGGCGGCGAGCGAATAGTCCGACGCGGCGACCGCGTGATGCATCGCGTCCTCGTACAGCCCGTTCTGATGGAACCAGTCCGCAGCCTGGCGATGCAGCAGGCGAAACTTGGACTGGTGCAGGTTCAGCAGCTGCTCGCGCAGATGCGTCGCCAGCAGGGTGTGATAGCGAAACCAGACGTGGTTCTCGTCGAGCGGGCTGACGAACAGCCCCAGCTTTTCGAGGCGCAGCAGCTGCTGCATCGAATCCGAGCGGCCGGTCAGCACGTTGCAGACCTGCGCACCGAGGCGATTCAGGATGCAGGTCCGTTCGAGAAAGCGCAGCGTATCGGCCGAAAGCCCCTCGAGCACGCACTCGGTCAGATAGTCCGCGAGTTCGCGTGGCCGGTACTGATCGATGCGGCGCAAGGCATCCGACGGCAGGCGGCGCGACAGGCCGAGACGAAACAGCTGGATTGCCGCCGGCCAGCCTTCGGTGCAACGATGCACGATCTCCAGATCGCCGCTCTGCATCGACGAAATGCCGGCCGACGAGAAGAAGCTCTCCACCTCGTGCAGCGAGAACGACAGGTCGGCGGCGTGCAGAACCAGAACCCGGTTGGCCACGGTCAGACGCGGAATGCCGACGTCGGGTAGCGTGCGACTGGCGATGAAGATGCGTACATGCGCCGGCAGCTTGAGCAGAAAGTCTCGCCAGAAGGACAGGATCGCGCGATTCGACAGCACCTCGAACTCGTCGACGAACAGCGCGATCGGGCTTTTGTCGAGCTCCAGCTGCTCGACGAACCAGTCGCTGCGCTGCTGATGCCGGATCGCGAGCTTGCCGGGCTCGGCCGCCTGCATCGCCTCCACGCCGTCGGTCTTGAGGATGCGGGACAGCAGTTTCTGCAGATGCGTGGAGTGCCGGGTGGAATCGTTGTCCGACTCGTCCAGGCCCAGCCAGACGCAGCGAGTGCCGCGCGACGCGCTCTCGCTGCGAATCTGCTGCAGGGCAGTGGATTTTCCATGCCCCGCTGGCGCCTGCAGCACCACGATGGGTTCGGCCGCACCACCGAGCACGCGACCCAGAATGCTTTTTCGCAGGATGCGCTCGCTCATCGCCGGCACGAACGAAATGTGTTGATCGGAAGCTCCGTCGGATGAACCCTTCGATGGACCGTGCGAAGCCGGGGCCGCGGGGCGGCTGAGATTGTTCGTCGACCGCATGGCTGTCTTTCTCTTTCTGTGTTTCTCCTGATCAAGACCATAGCGCAGCCCGCGCGGCCCACGCCCTACCCGAAGCGGGTAGTAGTGACCCCGGGAAGGGCTCAATAGTGTTCGGCCACCAATGTCACAGCTGAGTGGGAACGCCATGGCTGACGATCTGAACAACTCATCCCCGCGAACGGACTTCGACGTCATCATCGTGGGCGCCGGCTGGTCCGGCATGTACATGCTGCATCAGTGCCGCAAGCTCGGACTGAAGGCACACATCGTCGAAGCGGGGCCGACCGTGGGCGGCACCTGGTACTGGAATCGCTACCCGGGCCTGCGCTGCGACGTCGAGAGCGTGCAGTACTCGTTCTCATTCGATGCTGCGTTGCAGCAGGAGTGGACCTGGAGCGAGCGCTACGCGACGCAGGCCGAAATCCTCGAGTACGCCAACCATGTCGCGAAGCGCTTCGATCTGCTGCGAGACATCTCATTCGACTCGAAGGTGAGCTCGGTCCGCTACGACGACGACAGCGGCATCTGGGACGTGGAAACCCGGCAAGGGCGCAAGCTGTCGGCACGTTTCGTGGTGATGGCGCTCGGCTGCCTGTCGGTCCCCAAGGACATCG
>JALRLM010000353.1 GCA_023254435.1 Hydrocarboniphaga sp. | reverse complement strand
CCAAGTAATGGCGCCCCACGCGCCGATTAGATAACCCGCCAATCCGTAGCGGGGTGAACATTGTGAAAGTCGCTCAGCGCGCGCACTCGTCCAATCGGCGCGCCGTTGATGACGTGCGTCGGCTGCATTACAACTGCGGTTGTGCGCTGTGGTTACTCTAGTGACTGCGTGTCGATGCGCAGGCCTTGCAAGGCATTGAATAACGACACAGGCGGGCACCTACTAGAGCAGGCGAGTTCAACTACTCTGGTTGCTCTCCACAAGGCGCCGCTTCCTAGGCATGCGCAACTTGCCGGGCGCCACCTTCGGAGCTTGATTCGCTGCGCTGGTCAGCCGCTCTAATACCTCGCCTAGCTTGTCGAAAGCTGCCTTCCGCTCCGGCAACATTTCAGCGCGTAGATATGTGCGCCGCACTCGGTTTGGGTCAACGTGACCCAAACAACGGTCGGCAATTTCGATCGGCACGCCGTTGGCCTGCATAAGCGTCGCGGCCGTACGGCGAAGGTCGTGGGTTCGCCAGTCGCCGCCGGGTAGGCGCAGTGCCTGGGAAGCCTTGCTGCGTCCTTTAATTTTGGTTGGCCGCTGGCGGTCACGGAATTGCTTGGACAGGGCCTTCGGGTCGATGGGGCCGTCACCGTCTCTGTTCGGTACAAGCCAGCCTCCGCGGCGCTCAGCAACCAAGACTGTCATGTGGCGAGCTGCAAAATCTGATAATTGAATCAGGTGCGACTCGCCGTTTTTGGTGTCTGGCAGATACCATTGCGCGCCCTTCAGGTCGACATGCTCGACCAAGCCCCCGGACAGTTCCCCTACTCGGGCCCCGGTGGACAAGAGTACCCATAGTGATGCCTCTGCGACGGCCGACAGCTTTGCGTTTGGGATTTGCTCGGCTAGGAGGGTGATTTCGGGTTCTGTAAGGTGACGCTCGCGCTCAACTTCGCCGGCCTTGATACGGGGGATTTTTAGAGTCGGGTCGAGCGCGACAATTTCCCGGAGGGCGCCGAACTGAAACATGCTGCGAAGGTCAGCTAATACCCGGTTCCGCAGGCGCACGGCTCCCCGATTCTCGATGGGGTCCAGCACGTGGAAGATGTCGGGCCTTCGAATCGTGTCTGCGTACCGTGGGCCCAGCGACGGCTTCACGTTACTCATATATAAGTAGTGCGCCTCTGCGCCGCTGTCCTTGCGTCCGGTGACCTCTCCATTCTTTAGCGTACGGCGGGCCAAGGCGCGTTCCCGCCAAAGCTGAAAAAGGGTGTCGACGGTTTCCCGATTGGCGAGCCGGTCAGCCTCTAGTTTCGCTGCAGCTTGCTCGGCCTTGGAACGCTCCAAGTCGGCCAACTGGCGCTCGCGCTCCTGCTCGATGCTCAAGCGGGGGTCTAGGCCGGTGCGTCTCTTGGCCGTGATGTCGGCCGCCTTTGCTCGGGCGGCTTTTAGACTTAACTGGCCGTCGCCGCTCCCGTAGTCGCCCAGCGGCATCCAGACGTCTCGGCCCGCGTCGCTGCGGTAGCGGTAGGCGAAAGTGCGCGCTCCAGCTCGGGACACTCTTATATATAGACACTCGCCAGCGGGACGGGCGTAATCCTTTCCGGTTGCCTTGAGCTGCTGGATTTCACGGTCTGTGATTGTGGTTGCCACGGTTCGCCCTCCTTGTTGCGCTACAACTGCGCTACAAAGTATTTGGGCTTTACCGGTACGTCAACGAATGCAGCGGGACTGAGTTTTCCGTAAATTTACATAAAAACATTAAGTTATGTTCTTCTTCGGACGCTGGTGGACGTCGTGAAATCTGCCTGGGGGGCAGGGGGTCGCAGGTTCAAATCCTGTCGCCCCGACCAACTTCATAACCAAAACGATAAGTCGATTCGATCTTCAGACCGCCGCAAGGCGGTTTTTCATTTTGGGCTTTCGTTTCGCCGAGTTCAGCTGTCCTGGCGCGCGGCCCGGATCAGTTCGATCACGCGCGACGACAGGGTGTTCATCGCGAACGGCTTGGTGATCATCTGCATGCCGGGCTCCAGAAAACCGGCCGACAGCGCAGCGTTTTCGGCGTAGCCGGTCATGAACAGCACCTTGAGGCGAGGTCGCAGCCGTCGGGCGCGATCGGCCACGGCTCGGCCGTCGATGGTGGGCAGGCCGATGTCGGTGACGAGCAGGTCGATGCGCTGGTCGGATTCGAGCAGGCGTATCGCGCCGGCACCGTCGGCGGCTTCGATGACGCGATAGCCGAGCTCCTGCAGCACTTCCACCACCAGGCTGCGCACCACGCGCTCATCCTCGACCACGAGGATGGTTTCGCCGGGCGAGATCGCGCTCTGTGCCTGCACGTCGAGCACGGGCTGCTCGATGTCCTCGTCGCCGCGATGGCGTGGCAGGTAGAGCTTCACCGTCGTGCCCTTGCCGACCTCGCTGTAGATCTTGGCGTAGCCCTCAGACTGGCGCGTGAAGCCATAGATCATCGACAGGCCCAGGCCAGTGCCCTGACCCGGTGGCTTGGTGGTGAAGAAGGGGTCGAAGGCGCGCTCCACCACATCCGCGGCCATGCCCAGGCCGGTGTCGGTCACACAGATGCAGACGTATTGGCCGGGCTGTACCTCGCGCTGTCGTGCGGTGTAGGCATTGTCGAGATGCGCGTTGCAGGTTTCGATCGTCAGCTGTCCGCCGCGCGGCATCGCATCGCGCGCGTTGATGGCCAGGTTGAGGATGGCGTTTTCGAGCTGGTTGGTATCGCAGCGCGTCGTCCACAAACCGCCGGCGAGCACGAGCTCCATGTCGATGTTCACGCCCAGCGAGCGCCGCAGCAGGTCTTCCATCGAGGCGATGAGCTGATTGGCCTTGACCGGCTTGGGATCCAGCGGCTGGCGGCGCGCGAAAGCGAGCAGGCGATGCGTCAGCGCCGCAGCGCGATTGGCCGAATTCATCGCGCTGGAAACGAAGCGATCGGCCTCGGTCAGGCGTCCGCGGGTAATGTAGGTCTGCACCAGATCGAGTGAGCCGACGATGCCTTGCAGCAGATTGTTGAAGTCGTGCGCGATGCCGCCCGTGAGCTGGCCTACGGCTTCCATCTTTTGCGCCTGGCGCAGCGCGTCCTCGGCGGCCGAGCGCTCGGCCACTTCGGTTGCGACGCGTTGCTCCAGCGTTTCGGCCAGCATGCGCAGCTCGTCCTCGATACGCTTGCGCTCGGTGATGTCGAAGCACACGCCCACGTAACGTTGCGGCGCGCGTTCGCTCCCCTTGACCACTTCGCCGCGGCGCGCGATCCAGCGCATTTCGCCACTGCGCGCATGGCGTATGCGGTACTCGGAGTAGTCGAGCGGATTGTC
>JALRLM010000303.1 GCA_023254435.1 Hydrocarboniphaga sp. | reverse complement strand
CCGGTCGAGGCGATGCCCTGGCTGCGCAAGCCCGCGGCGACCGCGCGCGCGAGTTCGATGACGATTTCGGGGTCACCCGAGAACGCGCGATCGCCGATGATCTGGCTCATGCCGGCATCGACGTCGAGCACCGGCGCGAACGGCAGGTCGATGCCGTAGCCCGCGAGTTCGCGGCCGATGACCGCGCCCCAGTGCTGCGCCTCGCTGCGCGCCTTGTCGGCATCTTCCAGATACAGCCGGCCCAGCGTCGCCATGGCCGGCACGCGCGTAAAGCCGACGCGAAAGCGCTGCACGCGACCGCCTTCGTGATCCACCGCGATCAGCAGGCGCGGCGACGACTTCACCGCCAGCAGGTCCTTGCACAGCGCCGCGAGCTGCGCAGGGTCGTGATAGTTGCGCGTGAACAGGATGATTCCACCCACCAGCGGATGGCGCAGCAGCTCGCGATCCTCTGCAGTGAGTTCCTGGCCGGGAATGTCGGCCATGATGGGGCCGATCAGGGCGTTGCTCGAAGGCATGGCGTCAGTGTGACCCTGGCGTCGTTTCAAAAATGTGGACGGGCGTGCCCACCGGCACGCGCTCGAACAGCTCGATGATGTCGTCGTTGTCCATGCGTACGCAGCCCTTGGACGCCGGCGTGCCGAGTGCCTCGCGATACGGCGTGCCGTGCAGATAGACGTAGCGGCGGAAGGTATCGACGCAGCCCAGGCGATTGCGCCCGCGTTCGAGCCCCGACAGCCACAGGATGCGCGTCAGGATCCAGTCGCGGTTCGGCTGCTGCGCCTGCAGCGCCGGTGTCCAGACTTCGCCGGTCGCGCGACGCGCGCGCAGCACCGCGCCACTAGGCAGTGCATGGCCGATCTTGGCGCGCACCGTGTGCAGGCCGCGCGGTGTGCAACCCGAGCCGTTGATTTCGCCGGGGCCGTTGGCGGCGGTGGAAATACGGTATTCGCGCGTCGCCGCTGCGTCGTGCAGGACCAGGCGCTGGCGCGCGATGTCGATATCGATCCGCATCAAACCGGCAGGTCGGCGTCGGCCTGACGATCGGGCCACTGCGAGTACGGATGGCTCGCCAGCGCGTTGTTGTAGTAGCGCGAATCCTCGGTCACTTCGCGTCCGACCCAGGACGGCATGGCGAAGGCTTCGTCCTCGCGAGTCAGCTCGATCTCGGCGACGACCAGACCGGCATTGTCGCCTTCGAAGTCGTCCACTTCCCAAAGATGGCCTTCGTGCTCGACGTAATGGCGCGTCTTCAGGATCAGGCCGCGGCACAGCGTGCGGATGATCTCGTCGGCCTCGGCGGCGTCGATGGTGTATTCGTATTCGGCGCGCGTGCTGCCGACCACGGCCTGCTTGATGTTGAGCTTGCCGACATCGCCTTCGACGCGCACGCGAACCGAAGCCGGCGCACCGAGTCCGGTCAGGTAGCCATGACGCATGGCGACGCGCTTGTGGGCCTGGGCGCGCCAGGCGCTGCCGGTGACGAGGAACTTGCGTTCGATTTCGAGCGGCATGGAGAGGCGGGGCGAACCGCGGTTCTGATCGGACCCCATTGTAAAGGAAGCACCGCCCCCGCCGCGCTGACGGCTGCCCGACATGGCGCCGCCACCATGGTGGCCCGTGCTGCTCTCAGGAGATCGCAAGGCCTTGTTTGGCAAGGCCATACCGGCGACCGTCTCAGTCGCGCACGAACAGCGCCATGCTCTCCACGTGCGCGGTGTGCGGAAACATGTCCATGACGCCTGCGCGCACGAGGCGATAGCCGTGCTCGTGCACGAGCAGGCCCGCATCGCGCGCCAGCGTGCCCGGATGACAGGACACGTACAGGATGCGACGCGCGCCGATCTTGCCGAGCAGCGGCAGAATCTCCTGCGCACCCGCGCGCGGCGGATCGATCAGCACCGCGTCGTACGCCGCCTTGGCCCAGGGCGCATCGCTCTGCGACTGAAACAGATCGCCCTTGTGCGCCTCGATCTCCAGGCCCAGGCGCTGCGCGTTGTCGCGTGCGCGCTGCACCAGCGAGGCTTCGCCTTCCACCGTCGTCACCTGCGCGCCGGCGCGCGCCAGCGGCACCGAGAAATTGCCCAGGCCGCTGAACAGCTCCAGCACGCGCTCGCCGGGCTTCAGCTCCAGCCAGTCCAGCGCCTGGTTCACGGCCTGGCGGCTGACCTCGCCGTTGATCTGGATGAAATCGGTGGGCCGAAAATGCAGGCGATCGGGCTCGCGCTGCGGCGCGTAGCTGAGTTCACGCACGTCGCCGAAAGCCTGGATGGTGTCGGGCCCGCCGGGCTGCAGGTACAGATCGACGTCGTGCTCGGCCGCAAACGCGCGCAGGCGCTGCAGATCGTCGTCGCTGGGCGGCGCCAGTACGCGCAGCACCAGCGCGACGACATCGGCGGTGGCGACTTCGATCTGCGGCAGTTGCGCACGCAGGCTCAGCGAGGCCACCAGATCGCCCAGCGCGCGCAGCTTTTCGCCCACGCGCGGGTCGAGCACGCGGCAGCGCGTCAGCGCGGCGAGGAACGAGCTCTCACGCTCGCGGAAGCCCACCAGGGCGGTCTCGCGCTTGTGCACGAACTTGACGCCCAGCCGCGCGCGACGGCGATAGCCCCAGACCGGGCCCGTGATCGGCGCGGCGGTCTCGTCGACCTGGACCTTGCCGATGCGCTCGAAGGAATCGAACAGCCGCTTCTGCTTGAAGCGGATCTGCGCTTCGGGCGCCAGATGCTGCAGCACGCAGCCGCCGCAGACGCCGAAGTGCTCGCAATCCGGCGATACGCGATCGCCCGACGCCTGCTCCACGGCCACGGTCTGCGCCTCGTCGATGTCGCGGCTCGTGCGCAGGTAGCGAAAGCGCACGCGCTCGCCCGGCAATGCGTCGGCGATGAAAGTGACCTTGCCGTCGACGCGCGCGACGCCGCGGCCGTCTTCGGCCAGATCGATGACGTCGGCGGTGAATTCACCGGCCGGAGGCGGTTTGCGTTTACGTGAGCCCATGCGAATAAATCAGCTGCGATGATGAGGGAATGTGCAGCGCCAGCGGCGGCCGCGCTGCATGAGGAATGCGGTTTTCAGCTCGTCCAGGCCGCGGCGTATTCGACCCAGTGCGGCGCGCTCGATGCGGCCAGGAAGCGTCGTGCCAGGTCGATCTCGTCGGCCAGCTCCTCGGCCGTGAGCACGCCGCGCATGCGCTGGAAGCGCAGGTAGACCAGCCAGGTGTTGAGCACGTCGGTTTCGCAGTAGGCGCGGATCTCGCCGAGGCCACCGCGCTTGTAGGCGTCGAACACCTGCGAGCCGTCCATGCCCAGCTTGCCCGGAAAGCCCAGCAACACGGCGATCTCGTGCAGCGGCGCATTGTTGCGGCCACCGTAGAGCGCCAGCACGTCCATGAGGTCGGTGTGCTTGAACTCGTAGCGCTTGAGATAGTTGTTCCACTTGGCATCGCGATCGAAGATGCCGTTGTCCCAATAGGCGCGCGCCTGCACGCCGTGGATCAGGCCGCGGTAATGCAGCACGGGCAAGTCGAAGCCACCGCCGTTCCAGCTCACGATGGTCGGGCGATACCGCTCGATGCCATCGAAGAAGCGCTGCACGAGTTCGGCCTCGCCCGTGGTTTCGTCACCGAGCGACCAGACTTTCAGATCGTTGCCCGCGCGCAACACGCAGGAGATGGCGACGATGCGCTGCAAGTGCGCGGGCTGAAAGTCGTTGCCACGCGCGGCCACGCGCAGCGCCTGCATCGCGGTCCACACCTGTTCGTCGCCGGCATGGGGCAGATCGAGCAGGCGGCGTCCGCCGTCGAGGTCGGGGATCGTCTCGATATCGAAAACCAGCGTGGCGTCGTTCATGGCGTGCTCGTGCGCAGGCTGCGAGGCATCAGACCGGGAACACGCCGGTGGAAATGTAGCGATCGCCACGATCGCAGATGAGGCAGGCGATCGTCGCGTTCTCGAGTTCCTTGCACAGTTGCAGCGCGGCCCACACCGAGCCGCCCGACGACGGGCCGCAGAACAGGCCTTCGGTCTTCGCGAGCAGGCGCATGGTGGCTTCGGCATCTTCGGCGCTGGCTTCGATGATGCGATCGACGCGACCGCGCTCGAAGATGCCGGGCTGATATTCCTCGGGCCATTTGCGGATGCCCGGAATCGACGACTCGCCCTTGGGATAGACGCCCACCACCTGCACGCCGGGGTTCTGCTCCTTGAGGTAGCAACTCGTGCCCATGATGGTGCCCGTCGTGCCCATGGTGGCGACGAAGTGCGTGATCGTGCCCTGGGTGTCGCGCCAGATTTCCGGGCCGGTGCCCTCGTAGTGCGCGCGCGGATTGTCGGGGTTGGCGAACTGGTCCAGCACGCGGCCCTGGCCCTCGGCCTGCATGCGCTGCGCCAGGTCGCGCGCGCCCTCCATGCCCTGCTCCTTGGTCACCAGCACGATCTCGGCGCCGAAGGCGGCCATGCTGGCGCGACGCTCGGCGCTCATGTGCTCGGGCATGATGAGCACCATGCGATAGCCCTTCATGGCCGCCGCCATGGCCAGCGCGATGCCGGTGTTGCCGCTGGTGGCTTCGATCAGCGTGTCGCCGGGCCTGATCTCGCCACGCTCCTCGGCACGACGGATCATCGAATAGGCCGGGCGATCCTTGACGGAACCCGCCGGATTGTTACCTTCCAGCTTGGCTAACAGGCGATTCGAGCCGACGCCCGGCAGGCGTTTGAGCTGGGCAAGCGGCGTATTGCCGATAAAATCGGCCAACGAAGGAGTGTTCATGGTGCCGAGAGTTTAGCCGATGGCGGTCGAGCGACAGGGAGCCGCAGCAGCGGGCGGACGCGCGTTCTGGCAGAAGCGCGGGCGCTGGCTGCTGCAGGGCGTGGTCTGGATCAGCCCGTCGCTGCTGGTGGCCTGGGTCGCGGCGCTGCTGTGGTTCGCGCCCGACGTGGTGCCGGCCTGGCTGCGCTATTCGGTACTGGGCGCCGCCGTCTCCATCCTGGCGATCAACTTCTGGCAGCTGTATCGCTGGGCCTCGATCGTGCGCCGTCTCGAACAGGCACTGCGGGACATCGCCACCGGCCGCCTGGAAGCGCGCGCGCCGTCCGACCTGCCGCCCGCGCTGATGCGCCTGGGCGTGCAGATGAACGCCATCAGCGCGCAGATGCTGGGTTACCGCGACCAGCTCGAGCAGCGCATGCGCGCGGCGGTGAATCGTCTGCGCCAGGACCTGGAGCACGCCCACGGCGACCTGCGCGTCTCGCAGGGCTATCTTGCCGAGGCGCAGCGCGAGCTGCGTTCGCAGTCGGAGCTGTTCTCGGGCCTCACGCACGAGCTGCGCACGCCGCTGACCGGCATCCTGGGTTTCGCCGATCTGCTGCGCAAGACGCGGCTGGACCAGGAACAGGGCGATTACCTGGCCACGCTGGACCGCTCCGCGCGCGGCCTGTTGTCGATGCTCAACGACGTGCTCGACTGGAGCCGCATCGAGGCCGGCCGGCTCACGCTCAACGTCGAACGCTTCGACCTCGCCGACGCGGTCGAGGACGTGGTCGCGCTGCTGGCGCCGCTGGCCTACGAGAAGAACCTCGAGCTCGTCCACATCATCTACCACGACGTGCCGCTGCAGCTCGACGGCGATCCACAGCGTCTGCGCCAGATCCTCACCAACCTGATCTCCAACGCGATCAAGTTCACCGAGAGCGGCGAAGTGGTGCTGCGCGTGATGAAGGAGCGGCGCCAGGGCCAGCGCTTCTGGCTGCGCGCCTCGGTCACCGACAGCGGCGTGGGCCTCGACCGCGAGCAGCGCGAACGCATCTTTCAGCCTTTCGAGCAGGCCGGCGGCCGCAGCATGCAACCCGGCAGCGGCCTGGGCCTGACCATCGTCAAGAAGCTGGCCGAGCTGATGTCGGGCAGCGTGTCGGTGGAAAGCGAACCCGGTCGCGGCTCCACCTTCAGCGTGCTGCTGGAGCTGCGCTCGTCCTCGGGCAGCGGTCCGGCCTGGGATCATCTGCGCGGACGCCGCATCTGGATCTGCGATTCGCATCCGACGGCCTCGCTGGCGCTGTCGCATTCGCTGCAGTTCTGGGGCATCGAGGTGCTGCCTTTCGACGACCTGGGCCAGCTCGCCAACCGGCTGCGCCATGCCGCGCCGCAGAACCGACCCGACATCGTCATCGCCGGCCTCAAGCCGGCCGAACTCGCCAGTGCCGACGCAGTGGCCCTGGGCAGCCTGTGCATGGAGGCGCAGCCGCCGCTGCTGGCCCTGCTGTCGTCGGCCTCGCCGGTCGACCAGGAGGCCGCCATCGAGCTCGGCGCCGCACGTGCGCTGCCCAAGGCCGTGAGCCGCCTGCAGCTGTATCGCGAACTGGTCGAACTCGTGCGCAGCGGCCGCTCGGTGCCGCTGCTCGAAGGCCGCACGCTGCTGATCGCCGACAACAATCCGGCCAACCGCCGCTACCTCGTGGCGCTGGCGCAGGAACTTGGCGCGCAGACGCTCGAGGCCGATGACGGCGATCAGGCATTGCAGCTGTGGCGCACGCGCGGCTGCGATTTCGCGCTGATCGACTACCGCATGCCTGGGCTCGACGGCGCCGGCGTGATCCGCGCGATTCGCGCCGCAGAGGCCTCGCCGGGCGCCGTGCGACTGGTGGCCACTTCGGCGCACCTGAGCCCCGACGAGCGCCAGGCCCTGCGCAGCGCCGGCGCCGATCAGGTGCTCATCAAGCCCTTCGACGAAAACCAGCTGCTGCGCGCGCTGACGCCCGAGCTGGCGCGCGAGATCACCGGACCCGCGCAGCCTTCGCGGCTGGCGCAGGACGCCGAGCTGCTGCGCCTGCTGCGCGAGGAGCTGCCGCTGCAGTTCAAGGAGCTGGAAGACGCCTTCACACGTGGCGACGCCATCGCCGCGCGCGCCGCCGCGCATACGCTCAACGGCACCGCCGCGTTCTACCAGCTGCATGAGCTCAAGAGCGCCGCGCGCAACATGGAAGAGCAGCTCGCCGCATCGGCCTTCGCCGGCGTCGGCACCGGCGGCCTCGCGCGACTCAAGGCCGCGCTCTACGAAACCCTGGGCGACATCGGCAGCGCGACCGACAGCGCCAACGCAGCGAGCGTGGACCAGAAGCGTAGGGCCTGAGCGCGTTGCAGGCTGATCACGGCTTGCATCGAAGCAGCCGTCGCGGCGGGTCGTGCCGCGCCCGGCACGTCGATCAACGACGCTCCAGGATCACCACGGCGCAGATCAAGTCGATCTCGTCGCTGATGGTCACGTGCATGTCGCCGATGCCCAGCGCATCCAGCACGCGCTGCACGCGCTCCGACACCACGAGCTGCGGCTTGCCGAGCGGCCCGCGAACCCAGCCGATCTCGTCGTGCGCGATGCCGCGAAAGCCCGTGCCCAGGGCCTTGACGAAGGCCTCCTTGACCGAGAAGCACTTGGCCAGCACGTTGGTGGGATTGCGCGCCTGCTCGAAGCGCTCGCGCTCCAGCGGATGCAGCAGGCGTCGCGCCAGACGTTCGGGATGGCGCTCGTGCACGCCGGCCATGCGCGAAATCTGCAGCACGTCGACGCCGATGCCGTAGAGCCGCGACGCCGGCAGCGTCGGCGGCACGGCCGATGGCCGGCGCGAGATGCCGGCGCTGTAACTGCCGCCGCGCTTGCGCATCATGTGCAGGCGGCCCGAATGGCGGCGATCACCTGGCGCGACGACCGGCCTGCATCGCCACGAGCATTTCGCGCACCGCTCCGGCCATGCCGACCATGAGCGCACGCGAAACCAGCGAATGACCGATGTTGAGTTCGACCACTTCGGGAATGCCGGCGACAGGACCGACGTTGTGCAGGTTCAGGCCGTGGCCCGCATGCACTTCGACACCGGCCTTGTGCGCCGCTTCGGCAAAACCCGCGATCACCACGAACTCGCGGGCGGCGGCCTCGAAGTTGGCGACGTCGGCGTAGGTGCCCGTGTGAATCTCCAGATGCGGCGCGCCGCTGGCCACGCAGGCTTCGAGCTGGCGCAGATCGGGATCGACGAACAGGCTCACCTCGATGCCGGCATCGGCCAGGCGCTGGCAGACCTCGCGGATGCGCGGCAGCTGGCCGGCCACATCGAGCCCGCCTTCGGTGGTGCGCTCCTGGCGCTTCTCGGGCACCAGGCAGACGTAGCGCGGCTTGAACCTGCAGGCGATGCCCACCATTTCGTCGGTGACGGCCATTTCGAGATTGACCGGCGCCGGATTGGCTGCGAGCAGACGCTGCACGTCGTGATCCTGGATGTGGCGACGATCCTCACGCAGATGCACGGTGATGGAATGCGCGCCGGCCTCGATGGCGGCGATGGCCGCTTCGACCGGATCGGGATACGGCGCGCCGCGTGCCTGGCGCACGGTGGCGACGTGATCGACGTTGACGCCGAGACGCAGCGGAAGCATGGCGAACCTTGAGCGGTAACCGAGGGAACGCCGGCATTGTACTGTGAGGCGACGCCGCAGATAACGAGACAGCAGCGCGATACGCGCCGCCACCGCCGGTCTGGAACGCCCTATGCGTGAACGCGCACGGGACAAGTTCCGACCGTCACGCGAGCCGGATTCCGACAAGCCCGCGAAACCGCAGTGCTAGTCTTCGTGCGGCCAGCGCATCGCTGGCCGCTTGCGAATTGCCCGACCCTGGATGCCGTGCGTCCAGCGCTGGCATCGCAGGTGCTATCACCCGCTGGACGGCGCGGGACGCGCCGCTTGGAACTCCAAAGGACTGGAATGCGTTTCTGCCTGCGTCTGTCGACGATCCTGGGCTGCTGGGCCCTTTCGCAATGGGCCTGCGCCGCCGATGCCTTGTGGCATCGCACCGCTGCACCCGCGACCGCCCCGGCGACCGACGTCCTGCTCGATGCGCGCGCGCTGGACGCACGCCTGCAGGACGATGCGCAGGGTGGCGCCACCATCGAACTGCCCCTGCCCGACGGCCGCCTGATCGCGATGCGCCTGCAGGCCAGCGCCGTACTGCCACCGGCGCTGGCCGCGCGCTATCCGCAAATTCGCAGCTACACCGCGCAGGCCGTGGACGACAGCGTCGATGCCACGGCGCGTGCGCGCGTCGACGTGGGCCCTGCCGGCCTGCGCGCCCTGATCCTGACGCGCGAAGGTCGCGTAAATGTGACGCCCGCCGATGCGGTGGACGCGACGCGCTATCGCAGCTATCGCGAGCGCGATCTGCCGCCGCTCCCGCGCCTGCCCGAGCAGGTCGTCGACGACCGCAGCGCCGTCGCCAAGCTCGATCTCGCCACGCCGCGCAGCATCGGCGGTCAAGTGCGCCGCTATCGGCTGGCGCTGTCGACCTCGAGTGCCTACGCCGCGTTTCACGATGCGGGGGCCGAGGCGGCAGGCCGCCTGCCCGACAAGGCCGTGGTGCTGGCCGAACTCGCGAGCCTGGTCAATCGCCTCAACGCCCTCTACGAGCCGGAGGCCGGCATCGCCTTCGAGCTCGTCGACGGCGAAGACCGGCTGATCTTCAACGACGCCGCGCAAGACCCTTATCGCGGTCTGTCCAGCCGCGAGCTCATGCAGGCCAACAGCGGCATCATCGACGGCATCATCGGCGCCGACGCCTACGACATCGGCCACGTGCTGACCACGGCGGGCGGCGGCATGGCGAGCATCGCGGTCGCCTGCCGGCCCGACAAGGGCGCCGGCGCATCGGGGGTTCCGGAACCGCGCGGCGACGCCTACGTCATCGACTATCTGGCGCACGAGATCGGACATCAGCTCGGTGCGCATCACAGCTTCAACGGCGACGCCGGACTCTGCGGCGACGGCCGCCATGCCGACACCGCCTACGAGCCCGGCAGCGGCAGCAGTCTCATGGCCTACGCGGGCATCTGCGACGGGCAGAACCTGCAGGCGCACAGCGACGGCTATCTGCATGCAGCGAGCTTCGACGAGATCCTGCGCTACACCCGCGACGATGCCGGCGCGCAGTGCGGCCGCATCATCGGCTCGGCCAATCGCGCGCCGCAGGCCTCGGCCGGCAGCGCCTACACGATTCCCGGCCAAACCCCGTTCGAACTGAGCGGCAGCGGCAGCGATGCCGACGGCGACACGCTGTTTTATGGCTGGGAACAGCTCGACCTCGGCGCCGCCGGTTCGCCCGATCGTCCCGACGCCAGTGCACCGCTGTTCCGCTCGTTCGCGCCGACCGAATCGGCCACGCGCACCTTCCCGCAGATGAGCGACCTGCTGGCCAATCGGCGCACGCTGGGCGAGATCCTGCCGGCGGTGTCGCGCCGCCTGCACTTTCGCCTGACCGTGCGCGATC